>NZ_JBEHZD010000231.1:0-11559 GCF_040240285.1 Streptomyces sp. HSW2009
GGTCGCCGAGGGCGGGCCCGGCGCGCGGGGCGCGCGGGCCGGGCGGCCCCCAGCCGGCGATGGCCCCGCCGCCCGGGGCAGCACCACCCGGCGCGCTCCCGAACGCCTCGGGCCCGCGCGGCACCAGCGCCAAGAACGCCAACAGCCCGGCGACGGCCTCCGCGGCCGTCAGGAACAAGTTCACCTTCCCGCTGGTCGGCAGGCGGCCCCACTCGGCGAAGTAGTCCACCTTCAGGTAGAAGACCACGTCGAACACCGCGATGCCGAACACCAGGAACGCCGCGATCAGGCCGAGCGGCCGTACGGACGGGGTACGGCGCAGCGCCGCGCAGCCCGCCACCACCGCCAGGAGCGCCACGAACCACACCTCCCAGGCCGGGGGCAGGTCGAGCAGCGACAGGTTGAACCGGTGCCCGGTGAGCATCTTCTCGTAGTACTCCCACTTCACCTTGTGGAGCACGTAGAACTGCCAGCCGATCATGCTGCCGCCGGCGCCCACCAACAGGAGCAGGGCGGCCATCACCCCGAGCGGCGTGGGCCCGGCCGCGACCGCCCCCGGCGCCCGGCCCGGGTGCGGAGCCGCACCGGCGGACTGGGGCGCGGACCCGTACGACTCGGCCCCGTACGCCCCAGCCCCGTACGGTCGGAGCCCAGCCGCCGCCGGGCCCCCCGTCCTGCCGGCGAAGACCGCGGCAACCAGCACCACGCTCGCCAACACCGCCGCCCAGCAGGTGAGTTGGGCCAGGGTGACGATGCCGTCCGGCAGGTAGTCCATGATCCCGGAGCGCAGGTACCACAGGCTGGGCAGCCGCAGGCCGATCGTGGCGACGGCCACGGCGACCAGCGCACTGCCCGCGACGGCCGAGCGCAGCGCGGCGACGCCGACCGCCACGTACAGCACGAGCAACAGCAGATCGTGGTAGGCGGAGCCGGCCAGGAAGGTGGGCCCCTCCACGCCGCTCCAGTGCCACCACAGGCTGCCGCCGTCCTCGATCTTCGACAGGTCCCGGATGATCCAGGCCAGCGAGATGGCCGCGAACACGGCGCAGTACGCCGCACCCGCGATCCGCACCTCGCGCCTGATGGTCTGTAACTGGCCCATGATGGGCGTCCCCCCGCTACCGGTGTTCGGAACGGCCCCCCGCCGCCCCGCTTCCCCGACCCGCAGCAGGCCGGCGCGCAGGTGCGCGGCGGCAGGCAGGCCGGAGGTGTGACGGCCGGCTCACCTTCCGTGATCACCGGCCGTCGGCAGCGTAACGAATTCGTGTGCCGGCCACCGGGTTTCGCCGAGACTCGTTCCGATTCCGACCTGCGCGCGCTCGCGTGCGATGCGCGCCGCCTGGTCCGCCCGGGTCACCACTGCCCGGGCGGCGGCGATGCGGGCGGCGGCGGGCCCGCGGGCGGCTGGGCGGGAGGCTGGCCGTAGCCGGACGGGCCCGCGGGGGGCTGGCCGTAGCCGGGCGCGCCGTACCCGCCGGCCGTGCCGTACGGGCCTGGGGCGCCGTAGCCGCCGGGGGCCGGGCGGCCGGAGTCGTAGCCGGGGGTGCCGGGGGGCGGGCCGGCTGGTGGGCCCCAGCCGCCGGGGGCTGCGGCGGTGGGCGCGGGGCCGCGCGGGGCCAGGGCCAGCAGCACCACCAGGCCGGCGAGCGCCTCCGCGAAGCACGAGTAGAAGCGCAGCTTGCCGGCGGTTTCCACCTCGTCCATGTGGTCGAGGATGTCGAGCTTGAGGAGGTAGGACACGTTGCTGACCGCCATGTAGAGCACCAGGAAGGCGGCGGTCATGGCGACCGGGCGGGCGCGCGGCGCGCGGTTGCGCACGGCGAGGCCGCCCACGGCCGCCAGCAGCACGATGAACCAGCCCACCCAGGAGGAGGGTTCGTCGAGCAGCGACCCCAGGTTGCGCTCACCGGTGATCCGGCGCTCGTAGTGGTCCCAGCCGTACTCCTGGGCCAGGTAGATCTCCCAGCCGGCGAGGACCGCGGAGACCAACACCAGGGCGAGGAAAGCTCGTTGGGCAGCGCCGACGCCAACACCGCCGCCACCACCACCGAACGCACCGGTTCCACCACCGAACCCGGGTCCGGCGGG
Source organism: Streptomyces sp. HSW2009 (assembly GCF_040240285.1). NCBI lineage: Bacteria > Bacillati > Actinomycetota > Actinomycetes > Kitasatosporales > Streptomycetaceae > Streptomyces > Streptomyces sp. HSW2009. The sequence goes on from NZ_JBEHZD010000231.1 coordinate 2,089, forward strand.
CGCGGGCCCCGGCGGCCGGCCGGGCAGCGGTGGACGGCCGGGCAGCGGCGGCGCGCCGTACGACTGCGCAGAGGCGTGCGCCGGCGGGGAGTCGTACGGCTGCGCGGGGTCGTACGGGCGCGAGGGATCATGCGGGCGCGGAGGGGCGTGCGGGCGCGGAGGAGCCCCGTGCGGTCCGGACGGGGTGGGGCCGCCCGGCGTGCGCGTGACGGAGACCGCGATCAGCAGCGCGATGCTGGCCAGCACCGTCCCCCAGGCGCTGAGTTGGGCCTTGGTCAGCAGTCCGCCACCGACTTCATCCGACATCCAGTCCGCGTGCAGGTTCCACAGGCTGGGCAGGCGCAGCACGGCCGTGGTGACCGCCACGGTGACCAGGGCGCTGCCCGCGACCGCCGAGTTCAGTGCGGTGACGCCGACCACCACGTAGAGGATGATCAGCAGCAGGTCCAGGGTCGACGACCCCGGCACGCCCTCCATGGGGGTGTCGGGCACGCCGCCCCAGTGCCACCACAGGTCGGAGCTCTCGTCGACCTGGTCCAGGTCGCGGATGATCCAGGCCAGCGAGACGGCGGCGAGCACGGCGCAGTACAACGCGCCGAAGATCCGCACCTCGCGCCTGATGGGTGGTGCCTGGCCCGTCATGGCCGTCCCCCTCGGTGCCGGTGTGAAGAGCGGCCCCCGCCGCCCGGCACCCCCCGGTCTACCCAGGACCCGGCGCGCTCAAGTACGCCCGCGGTGAGCAAATCGGGAAATGTTTAGGCGGCCGGGCTGCATTCCCGATTCCCGCGCCGCCTCGCCCACGGGCCGTGCAGTGCAATAGGAGATCGACCTACGGAAAGCGCTCACGCAGCGTTCCCCGGCCCCGGCCGCACGCGCCGTCGGGGCAGGACTTAGGGTGGCCGGGGGCATACGACCAGCGGGGCGGCACGGGTCAATTTTCGCCGCCGCACCGGGGTTTGCGGGACTTTCATCGCCTTCTGTCACTCTTTCGCCGACCTCCTTTCCCACGTGTCAAGCACGCGGTCGCCTCAATTGGGCAAAACGTTCGGCCAAGAAGTCCGTACACGCGATGTATCCGTGCCACGCCCTCTTGACCGGGTCGGGAATTCATTGCGACAGTCCCGATCATCGGGCGATGTGCATCGGCTGATGCGCGACGACGTCCGCGGGTAGTCCACGAGCACGGCACTCCAGTGAGAAGTGCGGGGGCGCTACGCGATGACGATTTCCTCTCAGGCCGCGGCTGCGGGCGCTGATCCCGCCGGTGGCGGGCCATCGGGGCCGGCCCCGGGACCGCCGGACGGGGCCGCGGTGACCAAGGAACCGGCCGGCAAGGAGTTGGCGGGACGCTCGCCGCGGCAGCTCATGTGGCGGCGGTTCCGGCGGGACCGGGCGGGGATGGCCGCCGGCTGCGTGGTGGTGTTCTTCTGCGCGGTCGCCGTCCTGGCGCCGGTGATCTCCTGGCTGTACGGCAAGGACCCGTACACCACGTACGGACTCGGCCGGCCAGAACTCCTCGACCCGGTCACCGGCTATCCCATGAAACCCAATGGCGGCATCGACGGCGAATTCTGGTTCGGACTCGAACCCGGTCTCGGCCGAGATGTGTTGACGCAGCTCGTCTACGGCATTCGCACCTCATTGCTCATCGGTCTCGCCGCCACCATCCTGTCCACGCTCACCGGCATCATCATCGGGGTGACCGCCGGATATCTGGGCGGGCGCACCGACTACTTCCTGGGTCGGCTCATCGACCTGTTGCTCTCCTTTCCCCAGCAGTTGTTCTTCGTGGCGTTCATGCCGGTGCTCACCGTGCTTTTCATCAGCGATGAGGATGAAACACCGACCTGGTTCCGGGTGACCGCGCTGATTTCGGTGCTGTGGTTGCTCGGCTGGATGCAGTTGGCGCGGTTGTTGCGCGGGCAGGTGCTCTCGTTGCGCGAGCGGGAGTTCGTGGAGGCGGCCCGGGTGACGGGCGCCTCGCCGTGGCGGATCATCCGCAAGGAGCTGCTGCCCAACCTCGGCACGCCGATCACGGTGCAGGCCACGTTGATGCTGCCCATGTTCGTGACCACTGAGGCGGGCCTGTCCTTCCTCGGCGTCGGGGTGGTGCAGCCGACCCCGGACTGGGGCCGGATGTTCGCCAAGGGCGCCGAGGTCTACGAGGGCGACATCACGTACATGGTCTTTCCCGGCGTCGCGATGGTGGTCTTCGTGGTGGCGTTCAACCTGCTCGGGGACTCGGTGCGGGACGCCATGGACCCCAAGACCAGCAGATGAACCGACCGGCCGCCGCCGGAGCCCGATACCTCGGAGCCCGACCCCCGGCACCACCCCGGAGCCCGACACCCCAGGTCCCGGTATCCCAGGGTCCCGGTATCCCAGGTCCCAGTACCCCCGGTCCCCGTACCCCGAGTCCCGGCACCCCAGGTCCCCGTACCCCCGGTCCCGGTGGCGGCAGTACCAGCCAGCCAGTGCGCAGCAGTGTTCCGTCCGACGAGGCAGGTGCATCCACAGCCATGACGGTCAACCGCACATCCAGAGTCAGAACCTGCGCCATCGCCCTGGCCGCCGGCGCCCTCGCGCTCACCGCGTGCAGCGAGGGCGGCGGCGGGTCCGGCGGCGACCGCTCGGCGGAGCCGACGATGGCGGCCCAGGGCATCACCCTGGGCACCACGGCCGACTCCACCGGGCCGGCGCCCGAGGTGCCGGGCGCCAAGCGGGGCGGCACGGTCCAGGTCCTCCAGCGCGACGCGTACGAGTACCTGGACCCCGGGCAGATCTACGTCAGCGACGAGCTGATCATGCAGACGCTCTACAACCGCACGCTGACCAGCTACCGGGTGGATGCCAAGACGGGCAGGACCACCCTCGTCGGCGACCTGGCCACCGACATCGGCAAGGCGTCCGACGGCGGCCGGACCTGGACGTACACGCTCAAGGAGGGGCTGAAGTTCGAGGACGGCACCCCGATCACCTCCAAGGACGTGCGGCACGCCGTCGAGCGGCTGTACGCCAAGTTCCAGACCAACGGGCCCACCTACCTCCAGCAGTGGCTGTCCGGCGAGGGCCAGACGTACCGCAAGGCGCTGCCGGACGGCCCGTACGGCGGGGACCACCTGCCGGCTTCGGTGCTGGACACACCGGACGCGAAGACCATCGTGTTCCACTTCGACCAGCCGCGCGCCGAGGTGCCGTTCGCGGTGGCGATGCCCAACATCGGCGCGGTGCCGCCGGCCAAGGACGGCAAGGAGCGGTACAACAAGGCGCCCGTCTCCTCCGGCCCGTACAAGATCGTGGACTTCAAGCCCGGCAAGGGCATCAGCTTCGTCCGCAACGAGCACTGGGACCCGAAGACCGATGCCACAAGGCACCAGTACGTGGACCGCTTCGACGTCTCCTTCGGGCACCAGTGGACGGACTCCACGCGCCGGCTGCTCGCCGACAAGGGCGCCGACCGGACCACCATGACCTGGAACAACGCGGTCGATCCGGCGCAGATCAGCACCGTGCTGCGGGACCGGGGCGCGCTGGCGCGCTCGCTGACCCGCACCCAGCCGTACGTGGACGTGATGACCATCAACACCAGCCGGGTCAAGGACAAGAAGGTCCGCGAGGCGCTGGCCTGGGCGTTCCCCGCCGGCCAGTACCTCCAGCAGTACGGCGGGCCGAAGGCGGGCGAGATCGCCGGCTCGCTGGTGGGGCCCACCCTCAAGGGCTACCGACCGGGCTTCGACCCGTTCCAGAAGCGCAAGTTCCCCGGCGGCAACATCGACAAGGCCAGGCAGTTGCTGAAGGAGGCGGGCGCCGAGGGCTACTCGATCGTCTACGCGTACGGCAACGACAAGCCCGCGCAGGACGCGTCCGTGGTGGTCGAACGGGCCCTGGAGGCAGCCGGGTTCAAGGTCGAGAAGAAGGAGTTGGACCGCGGCACGTACTACACGCAGATCGGCAAGGTGGACAACCGCTACGACCTGTACCGCTCCTCGTGGAGCGCCGACTGGCCGTCCGGATCGACCGTCGTACCGCCCGTCTACGGCGGCAAGAACGTCTACGACGGCTCGTCCAACTACTCCCACCTGAACGCGCCGGCGATCAACAAGGAGATCGAGCGGATCGAGCAGATCCCGGACGTGGACCGGGCCGCCACCGAGTGGATCGGACTGGGCGAGCGGGTGCTCACCGACGAGGTCCCGCAGATCCCGGTCTTCTACAACCGGCTGTTCACGCTCTGGGGCTCGGGCATCGGCGGGGTGAAGTTCCACGAGCCGTACGGGGCCGTGGACCCGACCGCCGTGTTCGTGAAGTAGCGGCGGAGTTCGCGAAGTGGCCGCCGTACTGGCCACGTTGATGAAATCCGCGCAGTCCGCGCAGTCCGCGCAGTCCATGCAGTCCATGCAGTAGCCGTACGGCCGGGGCGGCGGCGCGGCCCGCGCCCCGGCCGCGTACCGGCGCACACCGCGCCCACACCACCGCGCCCACGCCTCAGGCGCACCCGCCCGCCGACCGCCCACCACAACCACCCACGCCTCGGCCCGTACCAGCCCCGTACCGGCCCCGCGCCCATCGAACCGGAAGAGCCGCGATGCCATGCTGAGATTCCTGCTCCGCCGCTCCCTCGGCGCGGTCGTGATCCTCGTCCTGATCAGCGCGATCACGTTCTTCCTCTTCTTCGCGCTGCCCGCCGAGCCCGCCCGGCTGGCCTGCGGCAAGAACTGCGACGCGGCCTCGATGGCCCTGGTCAACGAGAACCTCGGGCTGGACGAGCCCGTACCGGTCCAGTACGCGAAGTTCATGGCCGGCATCGTCGCCGGCCGCGATTTCCCGATCGGGCACTGCGACGCGCCCTGCTTCGGCTACTCCTTCGTCAACCAGGAACCGGTCTGGGACACCATCGTGGACCGCTTCCCCACCACGCTCTCGCTCGCGCTCGGCGCCGCCGCGGTCTTCCTCGTGGTCGGCGTCGGCATCGGCATGGTCGCGGCCTGGCGGCGCGGCACCTGGGTCGACAAGCTGCTCAGCTCCCTCTCGCTGCTCGGCCAGTCCCTCCAGGTCTACTTCGTGGGGGTGCTCTGCCTGGCCTGGTTCGTCAGCGGCCTGGCGATCATGGACCAGCCGGCGTACTACCCGATCACCGACGACCCCGTCCGCTGGTTCAACGGGATGCTGCTGCCCTGGCTGGTCCTGTCGATGCTCTTCCTGGGCAACTACAGCCGGATGACCCGCTCCCAACTGGTCGAACAGCTCCAGGAGGACCATGTGCGCACCGCCCGCGCCAAGGGGCTCGGGCGGCGCACGGTCTTCTTCCGATACGCCTGGCGCGGGGCGATCGCGCCCATCGTCACCCTCTTCGGCATGGACCTCGGCTCACTGCTCGGCGGCGCGATGATCACCGAGTACACCTTCACGCTGCACGGCATCGGGCGGCTCGCGGTGGACTCCGTACGCCTGACCGACCTGCCCATGCTGATGGGCGTGATGCTGATCAGCTCGGCGGCGATCGTGGTGTTCACCATCGTGGTGGACGCCGCCTACGCCCTCATCGATCCGCGCGTACGCCTCGCCTAGGAGGGCTCAGCAGATGACCACGGTCCCCCGCAGCGCACCGGCGCCGGCCGACGGCGCGGCCGACGCCTTCTTGTCCGTACGCGACCTACGGGTGCGCTTCGCCACCGAGGACGGCCCGGTCAGAGCCGTGGACGGGCTCTCCTTCACGCTGGCCCGGGGCCGCACGCTCGGCATCGTCGGCGAGTCGGGCTCGGGCAAGTCCGTCACCAACCTGGCCGTGCTCGGCCTGCACGACCCGCGCACCACCACCGTGCAGGGCCAGATCCTGCTGGAGGGACAGGAGTTGGTCGGCGCGGGCGAACGCACCCTGGAGCGGCTGCGCGGCAACAAGATGGCGATGATCTTCCAGGACCCGCTGACCGCGCTCTCCCCGTACTACACCGTCGGCCGGCAGATCGCCGAGCCGTACCGCAAGCACACCGGCGCCACCGCCCGGCAGGCCAGGCGGCGGGCCGTCGAGATGCTGGCCAAGGTGGGCATTCCGCATCCGGCGCGGCGGGTGGACGACTATCCGCACCAGTTCTCCGGCGGCATGCGGCAGCGCGCGATGATCGCCATGGCACTGGTCTGCAACCCCGATCTGCTCATCGCGGACGAGCCGACGACCGCGCTCGACGTCACGGTGCAGGCCCAGATCCTCGACCTGCTCGGCGACCTCCAACAGGAGTTCGGTTCGGCGATCATTCTCATCACGCACGACCTGGGGGTGGTCGCCCAGACCGCGGATGACCTGCTGGTGATGTACGCGGGCCAGGCGGTGGAGCACGGCACGGTACGGGAGGTGCTGCGCTCGCCCAGACACCCGTACACCTGGGGCCTGTTGGACTCGATGCCCAGCCTCAGCACCCCGCTGGACGTCCCGCTCCGCCCCATCCCCGGCACGCCCCCGAGCCTGCTCGCCCCGCCCTCCGGCTGCCCTTTCCACCCCCGCTGCGCCCATCCGCCCGCGGTCGGCGGCACCCGCTGCGCCACGGAACGCCCCGCCCTCCCGCCGACCCGCGGCGCCGCCTGCCATCTGGGGCCCGACCGGGCGGGTGCGCTCCGCGGTAGTGCGCTCCGCGCGGCGGGCGGTGGGGTCGGGGACGCCGCGTACGCCAGGGACGCCAGGGACGCCGGGGACGCCGGGGGCGCCGGGTACGTCGGGTACGAGGCGCCCGGCAGCGGCGGCGGGACCGGCAGGCACCGCAAGCCCAGCAAGGCTGACGGGGCGCACCGGGTCGACGCCACTGGCGGGGCGGAAAGGGATGAAGGCGCTGACGGGACGGAAGGTGCCGGCGGAACCGGTGCCGGGGCGGGGGCGGTGGACCGATGAAGCGGCAGGTCAGCAAGGACCCGGGCGACGGCAGGCACCGGCGCGGCCCGGCAGCGGACGATCCGCGCCCGGCGCCCCCGCACACGGCGCCGAGCGGGGGTACGGGTACGGGTACGCGTCCGGAGGCGAGCCCGGACACGCGTACGCGTCCGGGCCCGGGCCTGGATGCCGGGTCGGCCGGCTCCCCGGCCGGCGCCCCGCTCCTGGTGGCCGAGGGTCTGACGAAGCACTTCCCGATCATGGGCGGGTTCCCGTTCCAGCGGCAGGTGGGCGCCGTCCAGGCGGTCGACGGCATCGACCTGACCGTGCACGCGGGCGAGAGCTTCGGCCTGGTCGGCGAGTCGGGGTGCGGCAAGTCCACCACGGGGCGGCTGCTGACCCGGCTGCTCGAACCGACGGCCGGCCGGCTCAGCTACCGCGGCCAGGACATCACGCGGGCCACCCGGAAGGAGTTGGCGCCGATCCGGCCGGAGATCCAGATGATCTTCCAGGACCCGTACTCGTCACTCAACCCGCGGCAGACCGTGGGCTCGATCATCTCCGGCCCGATGGAGATCAACGGCATCCGACCGCCGGGCGGCCGGGAGGCCCGGGTGCGCGAGCTCCTGGAGACGGTGGGGCTCAGCCCCGAGCACTACAACCGCTTCCCGCACGAGTTCTCCGGCGGCCAGCGCCAACGCATCGGCGTGGCCCGCGCGTTGGCCCTGCAACCCCGGCTGATCGTGGCCGACGAACCGGTCTCGGCGCTCGATGTGTCCATCCAGGCCCAGGTGGTCAACCTGCTGCACCGGCTGCGCGCCGAGTTCGGCATCGCCTTCGTCTTCATAGCCCACGACCTGGCGGTGGTACGGCACTTCGCGCAGCGCGTCGCGGTGATGTACCTCGGCAAGATCGTCGAGGTCGGCGACCGCGAGGCGATCTACACCCGCCCCCGCCACCCGTACACGCACGCCCTGCTCTCCGCGGTGCCGGACGCGGCGGCCCTACTCGCGGAGGAAGAACCGCACCCCGGACCGCGTACGGACTCGGCCGCCCCGGCGGGCACAGCCAGCACGACGGGCACCGCCCCTCCGGCGGCCATCACCTCCGCGACGGGCACTGACCTCACGAAATCGGAAGGGCCGCCCCGCCCCCGCGGCCAGGACCGCATCCGCCTCACCGGCGACGTCCCCTCCCCCATCCGCCCACCGTCGGGCTGCCGCTTCCACACCCGCTGCTGGAAGGCCCAATCCCGCTGCACAACGGACACCCCACCCCTCACCCACCTCCCCGACAACCCCCCGGGCCACCTGACCGCCTGCCACTTCCCAGAACCCCCGGGGGCACCGCTCCGTGGGGGTGGGGCTGGGGGTTGAGGGGTGAGGCGTGCGGGCCGAGAGACATGAGGGGCCGGGCTCGGGGGTGCGGGGCGAGGGGCATGAGGGGGCCGGGCTCGGGCGTGCGGGGCGAGGGACATGAGGGGCCGGACTCGGGCGTGCGGGGTGGTTCCCCCCTTACTCCTCCCCCTCCCCGCGCTCCGGCGGGCGGGGGTCGAGCTTCTTCACGGGGCCGGGGGCCGGCGGCTGGGGGCGGGGCGCAGTGGGCCGGCCGAACACGGCTGTCCGAGCCGGCACCGGGCCTACCTGGCGCCCCTGAGCCGACACCGGGCCCACTCCCCTCCCCCTCCGGAACTCAGCCCTCGCCCGCGGCCCTTTCGGCCCGATCAGGTTCACGGAAGCAGCGCGAGTAGACGTCGACCGAAATCAGCGCCGCATGCCCGTCAAGCCCCTTCATCCACGTCATCTCAAGCTGGGCACGCGTCTTGAGGTGTACGGCCGAGACCTCCAGGTTCCGATTCCGGCTTGCGTCAGGCCCGCTCTTGACGATCTTCCAGCCGCGTTTCGGCAACTCGACGGCAAGGTTGTCCATGCCGCTCTGCAACACCTCGTTCCGCACCCCGTGCACCGACCAGGGGTGCCTGACGATCCGCGCCCGGTCCTCTTCCGAGGCACCGTCGTAGGGGCCGGCCATCGGCTTCGTGTCCGTCACCTTGGCCTTGATCCCCATGGCGTCAAGGACCCCACTGGACAACGCGCCGACCTCTTCCTCGACCTGCTCGCCCGTGCGCGGGGTCGGGTCGCACGCGTTCTCGTCGGTCTTCTTGTCCGCGTCCGAGCACCCCGCCACCAAGACCAGGGCGCCAAGTGCGACGGCGACGGCCCCCGCGCTCCGTGCCTTCGTCACCGGCGGGCCCCTCGTTCCCCATCGGCCCGCCAGGGCGCCCCGCACTCGAATTCGCCCACGCCACGTCCCGCCCCTCGCTTGCCCCTACTGCAACAGCGAAGATCCTACGGAGGGTTGCCAGTCGGACCACATGAGTAGTCGTACTCACTTGGCCCTCACCTCTCATCCTTCCACTCGTCCTCCCCTTACTCCTCCCCCTCCCCGCGCTCCGGCAGTCGGGGGTCGAGCTTCTTCACGGGGCCGGGGGCCGGCGGCTGGGGACGGGGCGCAGTGGGGTCGCCCCCCCCAGGGGCTCCACGGCCCCCCCCCCCCCCCCCCGCCCCCCCCCCCCCCCCCCCCCCCCCCCCCCCCGCCCCCCCCCCCCCCCC
>NZ_JBEHZD010000232.1:0-11550 GCF_040240285.1 Streptomyces sp. HSW2009
GCTGCCGCGGCAACCGCCCGCCCCCCGCGGGGGGGGCCGCGGGGGGGGGGGCCGCCCGGGGGGGGGCGGGGGGGGGGCCGGGGGGGCGGGGGGGCGGGCGCGCCGCAGCTCCCGGCCGCCGTTGACGCCCCGCGCGGGCCGCTGCGACGCTCCCGGCCATGCCCGACCCGACCCCGTACCCCGCCGCGCGGTGCCCCGCGGCTGCGGCGCGGCGCAGTCCGGGCGTGTGTCGCCGCCGCCCACCCGCCGCACCGCGCTGACCCGCCGCGCCCGGCGACCGCCGCCTCCCGGCCCGCCCCGGGAGCCGCCTCGGCGCCCCGGCCCGGCCAGATCGTCGCGCCACCGCGGCCGGGCAACCCCCACCCATCGAAAGGGCACCGCGATGACCACCGCGCCCACCAACCCGCAGCCCACTCACCCACGGCCCACGCACCCGGGGTCCAGCGCCGCGGCACAACCAACCACCACGCCGCAGCCCACCGCCGGAAGGCCGGACGTCCCCCGGCCGGGCCCTGCAAGTTCAGACACCGCAAGGCCGGACCTCACAGGTTCGGACACCGCACCGCCGGCCGGCTCCAAGCACCCCGCCGCCGGCGTGGCAGGCGTACGCGTCACCCGGCTCAACGGCCGGATCGGCGCGCTCATCGAGGGCGTACGGCTCGGCGGCGACCTGGACGCCGCCACCGTGGCCGCCGTCCGCGCCCACCTCCTCACCCACAAGGTGGTCTTCTTCCGCGACCAGGACCATCTGGACGGGCCGCAGCACGAAGCGTTCGCCCGGCTCGTCGGCACCCCAGTGGCCCACCCCACCGTCCCCTCGGGCGACGGTCGCTACGCGCTCAGCATCGACTCCGCACACGGCGGCCGGGCCAACCAGTGGCACACCGACGTCACCTTCGTCCCCGCCTACCCGGCCTTCTCGATCCTGCGCGCCGAGGTCATCCCGCCCTACGGCGGCAACACCCTGTGGTCCAACACCGCCGCCGCGTACGCCGAACTCGGCGAGCCGCTGCGCACCCTCGCCGACGGGCTGCGGGCCCTGCACTCCAACGAGTACGACTACGCGGCCAGCAGGCCCGATGCGAACGACGCCCAACTCGCCCAGTACCACGAGGTGTTCACCTCCACCTCGTTCACCACCGAGCATCCGGTGGTACGGGTGCACCCGGAGACCGGCGAGCGCGCCCTGCTGCTCGGCAACTTCGTCCAGCGCATCAAGGGGCTGCCCAGTCGGGACTCGCGGTTGCTCATCGAGCTGTTCCAACACCACGTGGAGCGTCCGGAGAACACCGTGCGCTGGCAGTGGCGGGCCGGCGACGTGGCCATCTGGGACAACCGGGCGACCCAGCACTACGGGGTGGACGACTCGGGAGACCTGCCGCGCACCCTGCGGAGGATCACCATCGACGGTGACGTACCGGTCGGGGTGGACGGGCGGCCGAGCGTGCTGGTCAGCCCGGCACGGGTACCCGCGCCGCCGTTCGGCCCCGCCGCCGGGGCCTCTACCGCCACGGCCTGATCGGCGGTTGATCGGCGGCTGGCCGCGCCGGGGGAGGGGAGCGGCGTCCGCGGGAGCGGTCGGCCGCTGGGGCCGGTGGGGCGGGGTGGCCGGCGCTGGGCCGGCGGCGCGTCTCTAGAGGGCGCGGGCGGGGTGGGGCGAGGGGCCGGGGCGTGCCCGCCCGGCCCGGGCCAGCCGGGGAGCCCGGGCCGGGAATCCGGGGCTGGAGCGTACGGGGCTCCGTCGGCGGCTCGCGGGCCACGGGCGCGTGCCCGGGCCGGCCGTCACGGGTCCCCGGTGGGGAAGGGTTCAGGAGGCGGGGACCTCCGCGGCGCCGTCGGAGTGCGAGAGCGCGTCCGAGACGCTGTCGTGGATTAAGAAGACCTCGGTGAGCCGGGTGGCGCGGAGCAGCTTGAGCGTGAAGGGGTTGGTGACCACCACCCGCAGCAGTCGCCCCCGCCGCCGCAGCCGGTTGGCGAGCTGGCACAGCGCCCCGAGGCCACTGCAATCGATGAAGGTCACCGCCGTCAGGTCGATGACCACATCCGGGTGCTGGTCAAGGTCCTGACCTGCGAGGAGATCGCTGTTGGGGGCCGCGGCGAGGATGTCTATCTCGCCGTGGAGCTCGATGACCAGGAACTGCTGGGCGGTCCAACGCCTGATCGCGTAGGGGAGTTCGTACTGCTCGGACATGGGGCGCTCCCTCGCCATAAATGGCGGGTCGATGGTCACTCTGTGTGACGGATTTTCCGTCGCCTGGGGTTCGGAGTGGGGTGTTCTCGTGTCGTTCATTCGCCGTATCCACTGTGAGGGCTGAGGCGGCTACCAGGGATGATGCCCAATTCGACGGTGATCTACCGTGGAAAGGGGAACTTCTTGTGCCAAATCTGCGTTACAGCCGATGATTACTAAGAGTTGCCACCCTGTGGGGCGGGTTTGGCGAAGACTCGCCCCCCTACGTACAGTTCGGGGGTTTGCTGGTGGCGCGAGGCCGAGGGACGGTAGCGGCGATGACGGTGGCTGAAGAAAGCCCGACCGAGGAGCAGGGGATCGACCCCGAGCGACTCGCGGCCTGTCTGAGCGTGCTCGCAGAGCTCGATCGGCTGCCGATCGACCACCCGGACGCGATAGCCGTCCGCCGCGCCACCGCCGGAATCTACCGGACGGTCAAGCAGCGCCGGCGCCAGGAGCGCCGCGCCGCCAAGACAGCGCACGACAAGTCCGTCACCGAGGCCACGGCCACCGGCGCCGCCGACCGCATCGACGACGAGACGATGGGCATCCCGCTGGCCGCCACCGCGGGCACGGAGATCGTCGGCGTCCTGGAGCGCCCCCGCTCCTGCTACATCTGCAAGACGCGGTACACCGAGGTGGACGCCTTCTACCACCAGCTGTGCCAGCCCTGCGCCAAGGAGAACCGGTCGCGGCGCGACGCCCGTACGGACCTCACCGGCCGCCGCGCCCTGCTCACCGGTGGCCGCGCCAAGATCGGCATGTACATCGCGCTGCGGCTGCTGCGCGACGGCGCGCACACCACCATCACGACGCGCTTCCCGCACGACGCCATCCGCCGCTTCAAGGCGATGCCCGACAGCGCCGACTGGCTGCACCGGCTGAAGATCGTCGGCATCGACCTGCGGGACCCGGCCCAGGTCGTCGCGCTCGCCGACTCGGTGAGCGCCGAAGGCCCGCTGGACATCCTGATCAACAACGCCGCCCAGACGGTCCGGCGCAGTCCGCGCGCGTACGCGGAGCTGATCGCCGCCGAGGACGCCCCGCTGCCCGCCGGCGAGCTGCCGGCCAAGGAGGTCTTCGGCCTCTTCGGCAGCGGCAGCCACGCCGCGCTGCCCGGCCAGGTCGACCGGTCCGGCGAGCTGACCCCCAACTCGATCACGGCGCTCGCGCTGACCAGCGGCTCGGCCTCGCTCGCGCGCATCGAGGCCGGCACCGCCATCGACGCCGGCGGCCTCGTGCCCGACCTGGACGCCAGTAACAGTTGGGTGCAGCGGGTGAACGAGGTGGACCCGCTGGAGCTGCTCGAAGTCCAACTGTGCAATGTGACCGCGCCGTTCGTGCTGGTGAGCCGGTTGCGGCCGGCGATGGCCGCCGCCGCGGCGCGCCGTAAGTACGTGGTCAACGTCTCCGCGATGGAGGGCCAGTTCAGCCGCGGCTACAAGGGCGCGGGACACCCGCACACCAACATGGCCAAGGCCGCCCTCAACATGCTCACCCGCACCAGCGCCCAGGAGATGCTGGAGAGCGACGGCATCCTGATGACGGCCGTCGACACCGGCTGGATCACCGACGAGCGCCCCCACCCCGACAAGGTGCGGCTCGCGGCCGACGGCTTCCACGCACCGCTCGACCTGGTGGACGGCGCGGCCCGGGTCTACGACCCGATCGTCCGCGGTGAACTCGGCGAGGACCTGTTCGGCTGCTTCCTCAAGGACTACGCGCCCTCGGCCTGGTGACACCCACCCGCGTCGCCGCGGCGGGTGCCCCTGCCAGGGCGACGCGGCAGCGTCCCGAACCCCGAACACCGCGGCCGGAACGCACCGTTGGCCCGCACCGTCCTGGTGCGGGCCAACGTCTTGGAGCGGCCGATGTGGGTGGGTCAGGCTCCGCCGGGCGCCGGTCCCACCGCGGGGCGGATCAGGTGCCGGGCTTGCGGCCGTACACGAAGGTGTCGTCGCCGTTGCGCAGCAGGCTCCAGTACTTCTTCGCGTCCGCGGTGCGCATGTTGATGCAGCCGTGCGAACCGGGCGCCGACCAGACGTTGCCGCTGATCGAGTGGAACGCCTGCCCACCGTCGAAGAACTGGCTGTACGGCATGCGCACGTGGTACAGCGTCGACATGTGGTTGATGTTCCGCCAGTAGATCTTCTTGGCGCCGGTACGGGTCTCGTGGCCGTTGCGGCCGGTGCGCACCGGCACCGGGCCGTACACCAGCTTCTTGCCGTCCTGGACCCAACTGAGCTGCCGGCTCAGGTCCACGCACGCGATGCGGCCCCGGTTGGTGGGGCACTTCTTCGCCTTGTTGGGGTTCTTGCCCGCGGCCCGCTGCTTGCTCACCAGATCGATCATCGAGCGGGTCACCGGACCCGCGTAACCGATGTTGGGCGAGATGGCGTGCGCCGTCTGGAAGTTGCGTATGGCCCGGCAGTCGGCGGCCGACTGCTTGCCGTCGACCCGCAACCCGAGGAACTTCTCGGCCTGCTTCTGGTACGGCCCCGCCGTGGCCGTGCACGCGCTCGCGGCCTGCGCGCTGCTGCTGCCCAATGCGACGCTGAGCGGCACCGTCAGGCTGGCGATGCCCAGCAGTACCCCCGCCCGACGGCCCACGCTGCGGCGTCTGGCGCCGGGCGGACCCTGCTCGTTGTTCTCGTTCACCCTCATGCCCCATATGACTGTTCATATGACCCCTTGGTTGCCGATGATCTGCCATCAATCTGAGGGAAATTTTCGTTCCGGACCTGCACGGTCACCGGCCGCGGCCCGCGCGGGGTACCGGCGGCCGGCACCGCGGGCGGACGCGTAACGGGCCGCACGCCGCGCCGGGTTCGGCCCGCCCCGTACCCCGGGCCACCGACCCGGCCCCGGCGCTGCCGCCGCAGGTGACGGCAGCCGCACCGGCAGCGCGACGTGCGCCCGCCGGACACGCCGGCATGAGACCGTGGGCCCGCGCAGGATGCAGGATGCGGTGCGCATACGGAGATGGCTGCGGCGCGGATGCAGCTACGGATGCGGCGCAGCCAGGGACACAGCGCACGGCCAGCGCAGACGCGAGCGTAAGAACAGGCATAAAAGCGGACGCTGGCGCAAGAACAGAGCACGAGCGCAGACCCAGACCGGACCGAGACCCAGACCGGACCGAGACCCGGACCCGAGCGGAACCACGACCCACGGGAGGCCAGGCGATGACGGTGACCGCGGCGGAGCGACTGGAGTCGGCGGTACGGCAACTGAAACCGCCCGCCGGGGCCAACCGCCTGGTGCCGCTCGTCGTGGCGGGGCGCGCACCCCTGACGGCGGTCGCCGTGCTCGCCCTGGAGCAGTACCGCATCATCGACAGCGACCGGCGGGCCTTCCTCCACCTGGCGCAGCGCTCCACCGGGGAGCCCGCCATCGGCACCTTCTTCACCGCGATGGCCGACGGCGAGTACATCGCCATGACCCGGCTGCACCACCTCGCCACCGCCTGCGGCCTGGACGAGGCGGCGGTGCGCGGCTACCGGCCGCGCGCCGGCTGCCAGGCGTACCCCGCCTATCTGGCCTGGCTCGCGCTGAACGCCGAGCCCGCCAATGTGGTGCTCGCCCTGGTGGCCAACTTCGTCGCCTGGGGCGAGTACTGCGCGGCGATGTCCCGCGGGCTCCGCGAACACTACGGATTCACCGCCCGGGCCTGCGGCTTCTTCGACTTCTTCGCCCAGCCGGAACTCGGCGACGGCGAGCGGGCGCTGGCCGCGGTGCGCGCCGGCATCGACAGCGGACAGCTCACGGAGGCCGCCGACCGGTACGGGCAACTCGTCCTCGCCTACGAGCTGATGTTCTGGAACACCCTCGCCGACGTCGCCGCCGAACAGCACCCACCGCACTGATCGGCCGACGCGACCCGTGCCCTGCCACGAGCACGCGCAGAAAGAGAAGCAGAAGCAGGAGCACGCGCCGCGCCCCGCCATGTGCGTGCACGCAGCCCCGCGCCGAGCCCCTACCCGAATGCACCCGTAAAGCCAGACAGCAGGTGTCAGGTATCGGCGGGAGCATCGCGGCATGACAACGCGTTGGAACGATGTGTGCCAGGCCGCACCGCAGCTCGCGCAGTGGGTCCAGGCGCGCTTCGCACCCCATGAACACCACGTACTGGCGACGCTGCGGGCCGACGGGTCGCCCCGGGTGAGCGGCATCGAGGTGGACTTCGGTGGCGGCGAGGTCTGGCTCGGCATGATCTGGCACTCCCGCAAGGCCCTGGACCTGCGCCGCGACCCGCGCTGTGCGGTGCACGTCAACCCCGGCGCGGGGGCCGATGAGCTGCGCGCGGGGGACGCCAGGCTCAGCGGCGTCGCCGTCGAGGTGCACGAGGGCGAGGCCCGCGCGGCCTACGTCGCCCGGCTGGGGCCCCCGCACCCCTTCCACCTCTTCCGCATCGACGTCCACGAGGTGACCCGCACCTGGAACGGCGAAGGCACCCTGCAACTCCAGAGCTGGCGGCCGGGGCCCGGGCTGCGCACCTTCCGGCCGCATGAGCGGGCGGCCCCCGCGGCGGCGCCGGCCCCGGGCGGCGGCCGGCGCCGGTAGCCGGCCCCGTGCCGTGTCGCGGGCCGCCCTGACGTGGGAGTAAATGGGGAAGGAAAGGGCAGCCGGTCGGTGACGGGCGGATTGTCCGTGCACGCGATCTCCAGGAGTCTGCTCATGGCGTACGACATGACGGCGATGACGGTGCCCCCCATTCATCCGGAGCCCGTACCGCCCGGCACGCCCGACCCGGTCCCACCGCCCCCCACCCCGCCGCCGGGCCCGGGACCGGGTCCCGCCCCCGGGCCGGTGCCCGGGCCGATCCCGCCGATGCCGCCGGACCCGGCGCCTGGGCCCACTCCGGGCCCGGAGCCGGTCCCCCAGCCGGACCCGGTCTGACCCACGGCCGGACCCGGCGCGCCCCCCCGCGCCCCGCGGCTTCCGAGGGCGCCCGCGCCGGGCCGGCCAGGCTCCTTCTCCCTCTCTCTTCTTTCGCCGCCCGCTGGCGTACTGCGGCGCGTCTTACGAGGTTCCGGGGTTCCGGGGTTCCGAGCCTTTCGGGGCTTCCCGGGCCTTCGGAGTTACGGGCCCGCCGGGCGGGCGCGGCGATCTCCGGGGCCGTCGGACCCTGCGTGCCGGCGGCACCGGCCCGTCCCGTACTCCCGGCGGAACCGGCCGGTCCCGCCCGCCCGCCCCGCCCTCCGGGGGTGGCCGGATCTAGCCGTGCCCGCACCGCAGCCGCCGCGGACCGTAGCGCCCCCGACCTCGGGCTCCGGCGCGATCCGCCACCCCCGTGCACCCGCCTCCACCCGGCAGGACCGATCTGGGGCGGTTCGCGCTAGCTGCTCCCTTTACCGGAGTGAACCAAGGAAACAACGGGCTGAAATCATGGGTTTCGCAGGCCAGTTGGCGGTCTAGTCTAAGGCGGGGCATAGGGCGACGGCATGAGGGCGCGCGAGCGCGCTGAGCAGAACGGAGCATGACCTGCCATGCCCACATCGTCCACGGACCTTTATGGCGTGCCAGGCGAGCAGGCGGGCTGCACGCCCGACGCCACCCCCCTGCCGCTGCACCGCCTTGAGGTGCCGGCCCCCAACGTGTTGCCGTTCGCGATCGGTACGTTCGACACCATCGGCCCGCTGTCCAGGGCCGCGTTCCCGCACCGGCACACGTTCTACGAACTGCTCTACGTCACCTCGGGGACCGGAACGCATGTCATCGAACAGGTCCCCTGGCGACTACGACCACCCCATCTTTCGATCATCGCACCAGGTCAGGTGCATTACTGGGCCGGAGTGCGGGACCTGCAAGGCTGGGTCGTGCTGTTCACCGACGACTTCCTGCTCGCGCACCCGGGGGACCGGACCGCGCTGCGCAGCCTCGCCGAACGGCCCTGGCTACACCCCGACCCGGCGACCGCGCCGGCGCTGGCCGCGCTGATCTCCGACATGGGCCGCGAGTTCCGGGACCGCGAGGACGGCTTCATCACGGTGTTGCGGTCCTACCTGCACGTACTGATCGTGCGTGCCCAGCGCCTGCCGGGCGCGCTGCCGGCCAAGGAGGAGGCGGTGGGCCGGCCGTCCGCCGTGGCCCGACAGTTCGCCCACCTGCTGACCATGCACACCCGCGCCGGGTCCGAGCAGGGCCCGCTGCATGCGGGCGGCACCGGCGGTCGGTCGGCCGCGGTGCGCGCCACCGTGGGGGCCTACGCCACCCGCATCGGCGTCTCGGTCGGCTATCTGACGGAGGCTGTCAAGCGCACAACCGGCCGTACTCCGGGGCAGATGATCAGGGAAGCGGAGATCCGCGAGGCCAAACGGCTGCTGGCTGCCACCGGCATGACGGTCAGTCAGGTCGCACGCGAGGTGGGGTTCTCCGACCCGGCCTACTTCTGTCGTTTCTTCCGGCGCGAAACGGGCGTCAGCCCGGGGGACTTTCGCCGCCAGGCCGACCGGGACCCCCTGCCACCGGCGGCTTCTCGGGTTACCGGACGGAATCACCACGTTCGCCGAATCGAGTCCATCGACCGGCCGTGAGCGCTCCGCATAAGTTCAGTCCCGCTCGTACGGCCAGCACGACCGGCACGACTCACCCCCATATCAGAAACCGCGGGAGGAACACCGTGGAAGGCGAGAACACCCAAGAGCCCAGGAACGAGGGCACCCGGCGCGGCATGACGCGCAAGACCCTGCTGAAGGCAGCGGTCGCGGCGGCGCCGCTGCCGTTCGTACTCGGCGGCGTGTCCTGGGCGCGCGACGACCGGACGCCCTCCGGGCAGCCGCTCGCGCCCACCCCGTACTGCGACGACGGCGACGCGCCGACCCGGCCGCAGATGGAGGGCCCCTACTTCAAGCCGCGGTCGCCCGAGCGCGCCTCGCTGCTTGAGCCCGGCCTCCAGGGCACCAAGCTCACGCTGACCGGCTACGTCTTCGGCCTCGCGTGCCGGCCCATCGCCCACGCGCTGCTCGACTTCTGGCAGGCGGACGTGCGCGGCGCCTACGACAACCGCGGCTTCCGGCTGCGCGGTCACCAGTACACCGACGCCAATGGCGCCTTCACGCTGGAGACCATCGTCCCCGGCCTGTACCCGGGCCGCACCCGGCACCTCCACGTCAAGGTGCAGGCGCCGAACCGGCCCATCCTCACCACGCAGCTCTACTTCCCGGGTGAGCCGGGCAACAACTCGGACTCGATCTTCCACCCGTCGCTGCTGATGAACGTCTCCAACGGCGGCGGTGGCAAGCTCGCGAAGTTCGACTTCCTGCTCAACGTCAACCAGCGGGCCGGTCGCTGACCCAGGCCGGTTGAGCACTTGACCACCTGAGCACCACCACCGGTGCCGTATGCATGCCCCTGCATCACTTCCCCATCCGCCGCGCGGCGCGGCTGGTGCGCACGCGTCGCGCGGTTGGGGCACGGCTCGGTGGGACGGGGGGGGGGGGGGGGGGGGGGGGGGGGGGGGGGGGGGGGGGGGGGCCCGCGGCGCGTGGCCCGCGGTGCGCGGCGTGCCTGTCCGGAAACTTCAGGAATTCAGGGCGCGGTCTGGCCTCAGAGCAGCATCTGGTCGACGAAGCACCAGCGCCAGTCCTCGCCCGGTTCGAAGGAGCGCATCACCGGGTGGCCGCTCTCCGTGAAGTGCGCGGAGGCGTGCCGGAGCGGGGACGAGTCGCAGCAGCCCACGTGGCCGCAGGTCAGGCAGAGGCGCAGATGGACCGGGTGAGTGCCGGCCTCGACGCACTCCAGGCAGGTCTCACTGAGGGCAGCGGGCGCAGGGCGGGGCAGCTCGGCGTTGTGCGGGCATTCACTCATGATGGCCAGATTAGGCTGGTTTGCCCCGCCGTGAGCAGGTGGCGGGGCAACGGCGCGGGCAGGGGCGCGTACGGGGCGTACGGGCCGGGACGATGCGATGGGCGTGGGTCGATGGACGTCATTCCGCTGCTGATGCTGGTCGCGGGCAGCGCGGCGATCGCGGGCGCGGCCCGCCGTACCCCGATCTCGGGGCCGTTGCTGCTGGTCGCGGCCGGGCTGGTGGCCTCGTACCTGCCGGGCGTGCCCGATTACGTGCTGAATCCGCACGTCGTGCTGCCGCTGTTGCTGCCGCCGTTGCTGCACACGGCGGCGCTGGACAGCTCCTACCTCGACCTGCGGGCGAACGCGCGGTCGGTGGCGCTGCTCTCGGTGGGGTACGTGCTGTTCGCGACCCTCGCCGTCGGCTGGATCGCCTATCTGGTGGTGCCCGGTCTGCCGCTGACCCCGGCGCTGGTGCTCGGGGCCGTCATCGCGCCGCCGGACGCGGTGGCGGCGACCGCCATCGCGCGCAAGGCGGGGCTGCCGTCCCGCATCACCACGATCCTCCAGGGCGAGTCGCTGGTGAACGACGCCACCGCCATCACCGCGTACAAGGTGGCCCTGGCCGCGGCCGGCGGCGCGGGCGCCACCTGGGGTGCGGGGGTGCGGGAGTTCCTGGTGGCCGCGGTGGGCGGGGTGGGGATCGGCGTGCTCCTGATGGTGCCGCTGCACTGGCTGCGCACCCGGCTGCGCGAGCCCCTGTTGCAGAACACCCTGTCGCTGCTCATCCCGTTCGTCGCGTACGCGGTGGCCGAGCAGGTCGAGGCGTCGGGGGTGCTGGCCGTGGTGGTGGTCGCGCTGCACCTCGGGCACCACCTGTGGCAGGTGGACTTCGCCACCCGGCTCCAGGAACACGCGGTGTGGGCGATGGTCTCCTTCGTCCTGGAGTCGGCCGTCTTCGCGCTGATCGGCCTGCAACTCCCGGTCGTGGTGCGCGACCTGTCGGGGTACGGGGTCGGAGAGGTGGCCTGGTACGCCACGGCGGTGTTCCTGGCGGTGGTCCTGGTGCGGTACGCCTGGGTGTTTCCGGCCACCTTTCTGCCGCGGCTGCTCTCGGCGCGGATCAGGGCGCGCGAGCCCGACGTGGACTGGACCGCGCCGGCCATCGTGGGCTGGGCGGGGATGCGCGGCGTCGTGTCGCTGGCCATCGCGTTCTCCATCCCCACCGCGGCGCACGGCGGCGACCACTTCGCCGACCGCGACCTGGTGCTGCTGCTGACCTTCTCGACGGTGATCGGCACGCTGGTCGTCCAGGGCCTGACGCTGCCGGTGCTGATCCGTGCGCTGCACCTGCCGGGGCGCGACGTACAGGCAAAGACGCTGGCCGAGGCGCAGGCGCAGAGCGAGGCGTCACAGGCGGCGGACCCGCGCCGGGGGGGGCCGGGCGGGGGGCCCCCCCCCCCCCGCCCCCCCCCCCCGGGCGCCCCCGGGGCGGCGGGCGGCGAGCGGCGGCGGCACCCGCGGGGGGGGCG
>NZ_JBEHZD010000233.1:0-11500 GCF_040240285.1 Streptomyces sp. HSW2009
CCCCCCCCCCCCCCCCGCCCCCCGCCCCGCCCGCCCCCCCCCCCCGCCCCCCCCCCCGCCCCCCCCCCCCCCCCCCCCCCCCCCCCCGCCCCGCCCCCCCCGGCCCCCCCGGGGCTGCACCGTTCGGGTGAGGTTCCGGTATCGGCCGCGCCGGTGCTGATCCGCGCCGGCGCGGCCAGTCGCCGGGGGCGTCTCGCGCGGGGGCGTTCTGCACGGAGGTGTCCTGCGCGGATGCGTCCTGCCCGGAGGGGCAACCGGCGGTGGCTGCGCGTACCCGTGCCCCACGCGGGATGCCCTCGCGAGATGGACGGCCGGTGGGCGGAACGCAGTGAGGCCCCGATCCGAAGATCGGGGCCTCACTATGTGCTGGTGGCTGGGGCCGGGGTCGAACCGGCGACCTATCGCTTTTCAGGCGATCGCTCGTACCAACTGAGCTACCCAGCCACGGAGTTCACGAGGAACTCCAGCGGTCCTGACGGGATTTGAACCCGCGGCCTCCACCTTGACAGGGTGGCGAGCACTCCAAACTGCTCCACAGGACCAAGCGCGCGTGCGAGCACTAGTCTCGCACATGGTCTTGCGTGCCCCCAACGGGATTCGAAACCGACATCGTTACCTTGCTGACCTGCGACGATGCGCGGGAGCCCGGTAACTAAGCCCTTCTGGGCCCGGCTGAGCCCCGCTCGCCCCCTCGATCCTGTCCCCGTGCTGAGGTGTCAGCACGGGGCGGCCTGTTGTTGCGTCTGCAAATCATGGTGGCCGAGTCGATGGTGGATGCCCACCATTCCAGGGGTGCGAGCCGATGCTGCGGCATTGCGAAACGTGATGCCGGGAGGTGGCGGAGGTGTTCCCCTTCGACGCGGCGACAGCCCCGGCCGTCCGTCCTGCGGGTACCACTGCTCGAAGTCCTCGTTGCTCCACGGCCCTCCGAGGCGGTCGCGGATCACCATCGCCGTCGTGCCCCTCGGGTTACTGGCGCGAGCGACTCGCACGGTCAACTCCGGGATCACCAGGCCGGAACGCGGAAGCCACGGCACAGTTCCTCGTGGCCGTGCTGCCCCGAGATCCCCGACAGCGTCAGGTGCTCACCACAGCAGGAGTGCCGTGGTGCGGCCTTCCGGGTCGTGGCCAGGGGTGACACCGGGGCCTTCTTGGCCGCCCCAGATGATCCAGAGACCCTCCGGGTAGCGCTCCCACCCTGCGGCGAACGCGGCGGGGACTCCCTCGGGGACGTCCTGGCCCAGCGCCTCGGCCACCAGGTCGACGGGGTCCTCGTCACCGTCGCGGTCCAGCCGGGGTAGCGCCGCGGCCACCCGCTCCGCCAAAACCTCGGGCGCGGTTGACGTCTGTCCGGTCAGCCACAGCAGCCCTGTCCAGCACAGGCACTGCGTACCGACCGGGCTCCAGGTGACAGGGGGCTCGTCCGCCAGGCATACGACGGCGGCGACGACTGACGCCTCCCGCAGGGCGAGCAGCAGCCGGTAGCGGCCCGGTGCCGCTCCCACGCCGTCCCATTCGGGTGAGCCGGGGTCCACCGGCCACCACACGCCGTCGCTGAGATCGAGTGTCCCGGCGTCGACGACGGTGAAGTCTTGGTGGTCGAGGCGGGAAAACCACCGCCTTGTCATCGGCTCGTCTCCTTCAGGGCGCGGGCGAAGGCCCTGATGTCGGCGGTGAGGAGGTCGGGTTCCTCCATGGCAGCGAAGTGGCCGCCGCGGTCCATCTCGGTCCAGTGCACGATGCGGTCGAGTCGTTCGGCGAACGCCCTGACCGGCAGGGTGACGTCATGGGGGAAGACAGCCATCCCGGTGGGGACGTGCGATTCCTCGGCGGCGCCCCACACGCGTGCGGATTCCTTGTAGAGGCGGGCGGAGGACCCGGCGGTGCCGGTCAGCCAGTAGAGCGTGACGTTGGTCAGCATGTGGTCGCGGTCGACGGCGGTCTCCGGGGTGCCGACCGAGTCTGTCCACTCCTTGAACTTCTCGACGATCCAGGCCAGTTGACCTACCGGGGAGTCGTGTAGGGCGTAGCCGAGGGTCTGTGGCCGGGTGGACTGGACGGCGACGTACCCGGAGGTCTCCTGCTGGTGGCGGGTCCAGCCGTCCAGCCGTTCGCGGTCCAGGTCGCCGAGGCCGGACGGGTCGCCGGCGGGAAAGGTGGGCGGGCTGTTGAGGTGGATGCCGATCAGCCGGTCGGGCGCGACGAGGCCGAGCTCCCGAGAGATGCCGGAGCCGAAGTCTCCGCCCTGCGCCAGGTAGCGGCGGTAGCCGAGGCGTTCCATCAGCTCGGCCCAGGCGGGGGCGACGCGGCGGTAGTCCCAGTGTGTCTCGCGGGTGGGGCCGGAGAAGCCGAACCCGGGGATGGAAGGGACCACGACGTGGAAGGCGTCGGCCCGGTCGCCGCCGTGGGCGCGTGGGTCGGTCAGGGGCCCGATGACGTGGAGGAATTCCAGGACCGAGCCGGGCCAGCCGTGGGTCATGATCAGCGGCACGGCATCGGGCTCGGGCGAGGTGACGTGCAGGAAGTGCACCCGGGCGCCGTCGATCTCGGTGAGGAACTGCGGGAACTCGTTCAGCCGGGCTTCGTGGGCGCGCCAGTCGTAGCCGGTGCGCCAGTACTCGGCGAGGTCGCGCAGGTAGCCGACCGGCACGCCGTACTCCCAGCCGGTGTCCGGAAGCTCGTCGGGCCAGCGGGTGCGGGCGAGGCGCTCGTCCAGGTCGTCGAGGGCGGCCTGGGGCACGGACACCTGGAACGGGCGGATGGTGCCGGGGGGAACGGGCGTGCTGTGCATGCGGTGCTTCCTTCAGGGGGGTGCGGGGGTGGCCCGGACGCGGGGGGCCGGCTTACCGGGCGTGCCTCAGGACCCGGTCGAGCAGGGCTTCCTCCAGGCGGCGCAGGGGGAAGTCGGGGTCTTCGGCAGCGAGGACGAGTCCGCCGCGGATTCCGGCCAGGAGGAGCAGGCGGTCGCCTTCGGGGTCGGGTGAGCCGGTCTGGGAGACGGCGTCGGCCAGGGCTTGCAGGAGGTCGGCGGAGGCGATGTCGGCTCCGGCGTCACGCAGGACTCTCCTGGCCTCGGGGTCGGCCAGCAGTGCGGCGACCGCGCGCCCCTCGTCGACCTCCTCGGGAGCGGTGTCCAGTCCCAGCAGGGCCGAGCGGACGAGCAGCCGCAGCGTGTGTTCCGGACCGCCGCCGGGGTGGGCGGCGAGAGCAGCCCTGGTGCGGTCGCGCCAGCCGTCCGCGATGTCGATCAGCAGGCCGGCCTTGCTGCCGAAGTAGCGCGACGGCAGGCCGTCAGCGACCCCGGCGCGGGCGGCGACCTGGCGCAGCGTGGTGGCCTGGTAGCCCTGCTCCGCCATCACCAGGACCGCCGCCCGGCGGATTCGGGCCCGGGTGGCGTCCCGGACGGCGGCCGACGCTTCGGGACTTCTGGGCATCTCCGGTTTCCTCACCTTTTCTGTTGAACGTTCGTTCATGCCACACTGTAGCGTGAACGGCCGTTCAATCAAAAGGTTGGAGGACCTGCCGCATGACGCACGAGACCACTCCCGGCCGCCCCCTCCGGGCCCGCCGTGGCTGACCGCAAGCACGGCGCGCCCGCACCGCCGACCACCAGCACCGTCCGTGCGGCGGAGTGGCGGGCCGCGGAACTTCACGGAGAACGGTTCGACCAGGTGCTGTTCGTCGACGTGGACATGATGGAACTCGTCGACGACGGCGCGGCCTTCACCGAGTGCACGTTCCGCGGTGTGCGGTTCAACGCCTCGGTGCACCGCGACGCCGCGTTCACCAACTGCACCTTCGTCCGCTGCTCGTTCTTCGACGCGGCGTTCACCCGCTGCAAGTTCGTCGGCAGCATGTTCGACTCGTGCAGCTGGGGCGCGGTGACGGTGGCGGGCGGCGACTGGTCGTTCGCCGGCCTTCCGGGCGCCGACCTGCGCGGCTGCACCCTGCGCGGCGTCCGGATGCGTGAGGCCGACCTCACCGGAGCCCTGCTGGGCAAGGCCGAGATGACCGGCTGCGACCTGTCCGCGGCCTGGCTCCACAGCGCCGACCTCACCGAATGCGACCTGCGGTACAGCAATCTCGACGGCCTCGATCCGCTCACCACCAAGCTGAACAAGGCGGTCATCGACCCCGACCAAGCCGCCGTCATCGCCACCGCACTCGGCCTACGTGTCCTGCCCTGAGCCCGGCGAGCCCGGGGCGCCCCACCGCACGGGCCCTGGGTGGGAGCGGCAGGTCCACCCGGATGCCTCGGCCCGTCCCTACGTTGAGTGCACTCCCCCGCAGGCAGGGGCGGGCACCGAAAGGGAAATCCGATGACCGACACCGCCGTTCAGACCCCACAGCCAGCGAAAGCGCTGCAGGACCTGGTGGACAAGGAAGCGATCCGCGGGCTGCTCGTACGCGGCTGGCGCGCCTTGGACCACAAGGACTACGACACCTGGATCAACTGCTGGACCCCCGACGCCGAGCTGGCCTTCGGCCCGTGGGAGCCGCTGTACGGCGCGTCCACGATCAAGGAGACGGTGATCGCGGCCGAGGACGCGTACGCCTCGATGTTCCACTACCTCCTCAACACGCACTTCGAGATCGACGGCGACACCGCCACCGGCATCGGGTACATGCTGTTCGTCGGTGTCCCCGACGCCGGCCAGAAGGGCGCGCACTTCGACATCGGCGGCTCCTACACCTGGAACCTCGTGCGCACCGCCGACGGATGGAAGGTGGCACGGCAGTACCTGACGATGGCGTGGAGTCTGGGCGCCGACACCCTCGGCTCGTTCTCGTGACCGGCGACATGGGCCTCCTGGCCCAGTTCCTGCGGGCGCGGCGGGCCGCCGCCGACCCCCAGGTGCACGGCCTGCCCGGCGGGGAGCGCCGCACGCCGGGGCTGCGCCGGGAGGAAGTGGCGATGCTCGCGGGCGTGTCGACCGACTACTACATCCGCCTGGAGCAGGGCCGCGACCGGCGCCCTTCACCCCAGGTCGTCGACGCCCTGGCGGGCGCACTCGCCCTGGGCGAGGATGCCGCCGCGCACCTGCGCACCCTGGCAGGACCCGTGCCGCCGCGGAAGGCCCGGGGCCGGCGCGAGTACGCGCACGCATCGCTGGTCCGCCTCATGGACGACTGGCACACCAACCCGGCGCTCATCTTCGACCGCCGCCTCAACCAGCTTGCCGCGAACCCGCTGGGGGAGGCCCTGTTCGACTGGATGGGCGAGGAGACCAATCTGGTCACCGCGGTCTTCCTGAACCCGGCAGCCCGCACCTTCTACCGGGACTGGCCGCAGATCGCCGAGAACTGCACCGCCGCACTGCGCGCCGGGGCGGGCGCCGACCCCGACGACCCCGCGACCATCGCGCTCATCGGCGAGCTGTCGCTGAAGAGCCCCGACTTCGCCCAGCTGTGGGCGCGTCACGACGTGCGGAACAAGGTCGCGGAGACCAAGCGGTTCCGCCACCACCTGGTCGGCGACCTCGAACTCGACTACCAGTCCCTGACCGTCAACTCCAGCCCGGGCCAGCAGCTCGTCGTCTACCAGGCAGCGCCGGCCAGCCCCGCCGCAGACGCACTCGCGCTGCTCGGCAGCCACCGCCTGGGCACCACCACCGACTCTGTAAAGGAACACCGACCATGAGCGTTTGGCTCGTCACCGGAGCGTCCCGAGGCTTCGGCCGGGAGATCACCGCCGCAGCGCTGCGCGCAGGCCACCGGGTGGTGGCCGCGGCCCGCGACCCCCGCACCGTCGCCAAGCACTTCCCGGATGAGGACGGCAACCTGCTGGCCGTGCGCATGGACGTCACCGACCCCGACCAGGTCACCGCCGCCGTCGCCGAAGCGGTCAGTGCGTTCGGCGGCATCGACGTCCTGGTCAACAACGCCGGGTACGGCCTGCTCGGTGCCGTCGAGGAGACCTCCGACGCCGAAGTGCGACAGCTCTTCGACACCAACGTGTTCGGACTTCTCACCGTCACCCGCGCCGTGCTGCCCCTCATGCGCGCCGCCGGCGGCGGCCGTGTCATCAACATCTCAAGCATCGCCGCCATCGCCACCGTCGGCGGACTGTCCGCCTACGCCGGCACCAAGCACGCGGTGGAAGGCATCTCCGAGGCATTGGCCGCCGAGGCCGCCCCGTACGGCATCACGGTCACGTGTGTGCAGCCGGGCAGTTTCCGCACCGACTTCCTCGACGACACCAGCTTCCGGCACGCCGAACACCCCATCGACGCCTACGACGGCACCGTCCGCACCTTCGCCAGGCAACTCGCCGAACGCCGCGGCAGCCAGCCCGGCGACCCCGTAGCCGCAGCCGAAGCCATCGTCGCGACCACTGCCCAGGGGCAGCCGCCCGCGCGACTGCCCCTGGGCAGCGACTGTGCCGGCGCCCTGGACGACACGCTGCACAGCCGCGCCGCCGAACTGGCCGCATGGCGGCAGCTCGCCGTCTCGACCGACTACGCCGACGACCAGGCCCGCCGGTAATCTGCCGCCGCCCACGTTCGCCGCGGCCCTGCTCACCGTAGGACTCGGGACGCGCGGCTCGCGGAACTCCTCCGACGAGGTTCTCGCGGGCCGCGCTGAGCTCTCTTCCGCTGAGGGACTCCGTGGATACGCAACAAGGCCCCGATCCGAAGATCGGGGCCTCACTACGTGCTGGTGGCTGGGGCCGGGGTCGAACCGGCGACCTATCGCTTTTCAGGCGATCGCTCGTACCAACTGAGCTACCCAGCCACGGAGTTCACGAGGAACTCCAGCGGTCCTGACGGGATTTGAACCCGCGGCCTCCACCTTGACAGGGTGGCGAGCACTCCAAACTGCTCCACAGGACCTTGCGCATCACACATCCGACTTTGGGTTGCGTGATGTGGGAATCGGTTCTGGCGCTCACGCCTGAACTGGTTGTTGACTATACCCGACGAGGGCCAGTGGGAAGAAATGAGTACTCTGTCGACTTCGCCCGCATTGCGACCCTTGGTGTGCTTTTGTCTGTGTCGCGGGTTCACTCACCGCTATCGCGGTGTAGGTGGTCGAGCCGTCCTTGTTTGCTCGGGGTTGGTGTAGGCCATGCGGCGCACCGCAAAACAGATCCCTGCTGACGCGGTGCTGACGTCATCAACAAAAAAGTCCCTCTGGCCAGCGTTTCCGCTGGCCAGAGGGACTATAAGCATCGTGCCCCCAACGGGATTCGAACCCGTGCTACCGCCTTGAAAGGGCGGCGTCCTGGGCCACTAGACGATGAGGGCTGATGGCCCACCGTGTGCGCCTTCCGGCGCCTTCGGGGACGTGAGAAGCATATGGGATGTCGACAGGGATCGCCAAAACGGTTTCCCGCCGGGCCCCGCGCGGGTGTGACCCGTCCGGGTGTCGTGGCGCGCGGTGGCGCGCGGTGGCCGGCGGGGCGCGGGCGTTCGATGTGCGTACGAGGGTGCGTACGGGATGGCGTGGGGTGGGTGTGGCGGGCGCGGGGGTGGTGGGGGCGTGGCCGTGGGGCCGGGGCGGGTGGGGAGCGCGGACCGGGTGGTGCGCGGGTGGGGCGTACGGCGGGGGCCTGGTCGACAATGGCGGGGTGCTGGAAATGACGCGCGAGGAGTTCGAGGAACTGGTCGCCGAGGCCCTGGACCGCATCCCGCCCGAGCTGACGCGGCTCATGGACAACGTGGCGGTCTTCGTGGAGGACGAGCCCCCCGCGGACGACCCGGAGCTGCTCGGGCTGTACGAGGGGACGCCGCTGACCGACCGCGGCGAGTGGTACGCGGGCGTGCTCCCGGACCGGATCACCGTCTACCGCGGCCCCACGCTGCGGATGTGCGGCAGCCGCGAGGAAGTGGTGGCAGAGACCGAGGTGACGGTGGTCCATGAGATCGCGCACCACTTCGGGATCGACGATGACCGTCTGCATGCGCTGGGGTACGGCTGATCCGCGGCCCCGACCTCTGATCCTCTGATCCCCGGCTCTGGTCGCTGGCCTCCGGCCTCCCTGGTGCTGGCCCGTGGCCTCTGAGCCGTTGACCCGTACGGCGCTGCTGGCTCGTGGTCCTGGTCCGTACGGCGCCGCTGGCCCGTATGGCGCGAACGGGGTGGGTGAGGTGTGTCTCATGGGTTGGGCGCGTGTCCTGGGCGGGGCGGTGTCAGTTGGGCAGGAGGCTCATTCGTCGCGCGTTGGAAGGTAGTTCCCCATGCCTGGAATGTCTGACTGTGCCGCTCGCGTCCGCCGCCGCTCCGGCGCCGTACCCCATCGCGTACCGCGTGTACCGGCCCGCATTCCGGCCCGGGTCGCGGCTGCCGTGCTCGCCGCCGTGGCGCTGGGGGGCTGCATGAACGTCTCGGAACCGGAGCGGTCTCATCCGGTCGGCGGTGCGGGGCGGGACGACCGGCCGGACGGCGGGGCGCCGGGGCCGGGTGGCGGCGCCGTACTGCCGGACGGGGAGCGGCGGGCCCACCCGCAGGCGGGTCCCGGCGCCTCGGGCGGGCCGTCCCGCGGGGCGGAGCGGGGCGCTGACGAGGAGCCGGAGGCGACGCCGGGGCCGGGCGGCAGCAAGGGCAAGGGCAGACCCGGGGCGGTGCAGAGCCCCTCGCAGAGCCCGCCGCCCGCCGTCGAGCCGCCGCCGGAGCCGGGTACTCCGGCGCCCGCGCCGACGGTGCCCCGGCCCCGTGCGGCCGGCAGCCCCGTCGGCGGTACGGCTGGCAGTACCGCTGGCGCTGCGGCCGGCCCCGGGCCCCACACCGGGCCCCGTACCAGGGCCAACACCGGGCTTGAAACCGGACCCGACGGGGCGGCCGGGCCCGGCCGCGCCGGCCCCCCCGGCGCCGGGACGGACAGCGGGGCAAGTGGTGGGGCAAGCGGTGGGGCAAGCGGTGGGAAGCCGCCAGCAGACGGGACCTGGGCGGCCCTCGACGCCGCTCCCCCGGCGAGCCCGACGGACCCGGCGCACCCAACGCACCCAACGCACCCGGCGAGTCCCGCAGACCCAACGGGCACGACAACCCCAACGAACTCAACGAACCCACCACACCCGGCAGCCCCCACTCCTGCCACCCCACCCCCACCCCCACGACAACTCCCGCTCGACGTCGCCGGGTTCACCGGCCGTACGGAATGTCTGCGCGAGCTCGACGCGCAGCTCACCGGCCGGGCGCAGGCCGCCGAACGGACGCTGGTGATCTCCTCCGTCTCCGGCATGGCCGGGGTCGGCAAGACCTCGCTCGCCGTGCACTGGATGCACCGGGTGGCAGACCGGTTCCCCGACGGCCAGCTCTACCTGAACCTGCGCGGCTACGCCCCGGACGGCCCGCTCCAGCCGGGCGAGGCGCTCGGTCAACTGCTGCGCGCCCTCGGCGTACCGCCGGGACACCTCCCGGAGCAGCCGGACGAGCGGGCCGCCAGCTACCGGTCGCTGCTGGCCGGCAAGCGGATGCTGGTCCTGCTCGACGACGCCGCCGCGCTCGAACAGGTGCGCCCGCTGCTGCCGGCCTCGCCCACCTGCTGCGTCGTCGTCACCAGCCGCAACGACCTGCGCGGGCTCACCGCCTTCCACGACGCGCACCACATCGACCTGGGCACCTTCCAGGAGGAGGAGTCGTTGGCACTGCTCGCCCGCACCATCGGTGAGGAGCGGGTGCGCGAGGAGCCGGAGGCCGCTGCCGAGGTGGTCCGGCTCTGCGGGCACCTCCCGCTGGCCGTGCGGATCGCGGCGGCCAACCTGCTCGGCTACCGGGGCCGCAGCGTCGCCGACCTCGCGGCCGACCTGCGCGAGGGCGACCGGCTGGCGGAGCTGGCCACCGACGAGCCGTGGGAGACGGCCGTACGCGGCCCGTTCGACCTCTCCTACCGGGCGCTGCCCGAGCCCGACCAGCGGCTGTTCCGGCTGCTCGGCCTGATGCCTGGCAGCGAGTTCTCCACCCGCGCCGCCGCCGTGCTGGCCGGGCTGACCGAGCGCGAGGCCAGCAAGCGGCTGGGCCGGCTGTGCGCCCGCAGCCTGTTGCAGTCCTACCGCCCCGGCCGCTTCCACCTGCACGAACTGCTGCGGGTCTATGCACGTGAGCGGGCCGTGGCCGAGACCGGGCACGCGGAGTGCGAGGCCGCCACCGGGCGCCTGTTCACCTGGTACCTGGCCAGCTCCGACCGCGCGGCGCAGCGTCTGTACGGCACGTTCTACTCCTGGTTCGCCGAGCCGGCGCCCGACCCCAAGGACCCGCTGGCCGCGCCGCTGGCCTTCGCCGACGAGCAGGCGGCTCTCGGCTGGTTGGAGACCGAGCGGGGCAACCTGCTGGCCTGCGTGGAGCACACCGCCGAGCACGGCCCGTACGTCATCGCCTGGCAGATCGCGCTGGTCCTGCACGGGCATCTGATGGCGCACGGGCAACGCACGGACTGGCTGCGCGCCGCCGACGCCGGATTGCAGGCCGCCGAGGCCGACGGGGACGGCTACGGCCGGGCGGTGATGCACTGGAGCCTGGGCTACGTGCACTGGGAACTCGCCCACCACGAGGCGGCGATGTGGCACAGCGCGCGGGCGGAGGAGTTGTACGAGGAGGCCGGGCTGCTGGCCGAGAAGGGCGGGGCGCTGCTCGGGCTCGCAGCGGCCAGCCGGGAGCGCGCCCGCGTCGACGCCGCGCGGGAGCACGGGCTGCGGTCGCTGGCGGTCTACCGGGCGGTCGGCGAACCAGCGGGCGAGATCTGGGCGCTGGCCCTGCTCGGCTTCGGCTCCCTCGACCAGGGCAGGTTCGACGAGGCACAGGCGTACTTCGCCGAGGGGCGCGCCCTCGGCCAGCGTTCGACCGATCCGCACGCGGCGCTGCTGCCGCTGTGGGGGCTCGGCGCCACGCTGCACGGGCGCGGCAGGTTCGGCGAGGCCAACCGGATACTCCAGGAGGCGCTGGCGGGGGCCGACCTGCTGCCGTCCACGTACGCCGGGGAGGGCGTGCTGTGCTGCCTCGCGGCGCTGTGCCGGGACGCGGGCGACCCGCGGATGGCCATCAAGTACGCGTCGGACGCGCTGCACACCACCCAGCGCACGCACCGCAGGCTGATCGAGCCCGACGCGCTGAACGTGCTCGGCAGCGCGCTGCTGGGCATGGACGACGTGGCCGGCGCGACGGACCGGCACGCCCTCGCGCTGCGGCTGGCCGGCGGCGCCGAGTGCCGGCGTGCGGAGGCGGCGGCGCACCTCGGCCTCGCCGCCGCCTACCGGGCCCGCGGCACCTACCGCGAGGCGCTGTCCCACGCGCGCAGCGCCGTGACCGTCGCCCGCCACGCCGGGCTGCGGGTCGCCGAGGGCGAGGCGCTCACCGAACTCGCCGCCGTACGGGCGGTGCTGCGCCACGTCGAGAAGGCCAGGGAGGCCGTGGAACACGCCCTGGTCGTCCACCGGGACACCGGCTACCGGCTGGGCCTGGCCCGCGCCCCGCCCCAGGGGGCCCCGGGGCCGCCGGGCCCGGGCGCCCCGGGCCCGCCGCCGGGGCGCCCGGGCGCGGGCGCGGGGTGGCGGGCGAGGGG
>NZ_JBEHZD010000234.1:0-11491 GCF_040240285.1 Streptomyces sp. HSW2009
CCCCCCCCCCCCCCCCCCCCCCCCCCCCCCCCCCCCCCCCCCCCCCCCCCCCCCCCCCCCCCCCCCCCCGGGGGGGGTGGCCGTACGCCCAGGTTCCGATCGGCGAGGGTCCCACCGGCGAGGTGCGCACGGGGGTCACGGGCCGCTCTCTCTTTCGCCCAACTGCGGCCCACATAAGCCCAGTTGGCGATCCAAGCCCACAGAAGGCATGCCAGACGTCCGCTCATGACGGCCCCTCCCCCGGAGTCGCCCCGTTTGCGACATCCGTCCGACGTGCCATCCATCGCACCACGCCCCGACCGATCCCGAACAGGCCCGCCGCCACCCGCCACTCGAACGTGTGAGCGTTTTTCGCGGCGGCCCCGGTTCCTCCACAAGACAGGCCAGGACCCGCCGCCCCCGTGCTAGCCGACGGCGTCCAGCCCCACGGTTCGTACCGCCCTACCGCCCGTGCTGCCCTACCGCTCGAACCGCCCGTGCCGCTCCCGGCCGCTAGCCGATCCGGTCGAGCACCACCGGCTGCGGGGTGAACGCGGCGTCCGGCGGGGCGATCAGAACGCCGCCGTTGAGCGCCTCCAGCGCGTAGCCGAACTTCTCCGGGGTGTCGGTGTGCAGGGTCAGAAGCGGCTGACCTGCGGTGATCTTGTCGCCGGGCTTGGCGTGCAGTTCGATGCCGGCGCCCGGCTGGACCGGGTCCTCACGCCGGGCGCGTCCGGCACCAAGACGCCAGGCCGCCACGCCGACCGCGTACGCGTCCAGCGTGGTGAGCACGCCGTCGCCGGACGCGTTCACCACGTGCTGTTCGCGGGCGACGGGCAGTGCCGCGTCCGGGTCGCCGCCCTGGGCGAGGATCATCCGGCGCCAGTGGTCCATGGCCGAGCCGTCGGCCAGCGCGCGCTCCGGGTCGGCGTCCGGCAGGCCGGCCGCCGTCAGCATCTCCCTGGCCAGCGCCACCGTCAGCGCCACCACATCGGCCGGGCCGCCGCCGGCCAGCACCTCGACCGACTCGCGCACTTCGAGCGCGTTGCCCGCGGTCAGGCCGAGCGGCGTGGACATGTCGGTCAGCAGCGCGACGGTGCGCACCCCGTGGTCGGTGCCCAGACCCACCATGGTGGCGGCCAGTTCGCGGGCCGCTTCGATGTCCTTCATGAAGGCGCCCGAGCCGACCTTGACGTCGAGCACCAGCGCGCCGGTGCCCTCGGCGACCTTCTTGGACATGATGGAGGAGGCGATGAGCGGGATCGACTCGACCGTGCCGGTGACATCGCGCAGCGCGTACAGCTTATTGTCGGCCGGCGCCAGTCCGTCGCCGGCGGCGCAGATGACCGAGCCGACGTCGGCCAGTACGGCCATCATCTCGTCGTTGCTGAGCGCGGCCCGCCAGCCGGGGATCGACTCCAGCTTGTCCAGGGTGCCGCCGGTGTGGCCGAGGCCGCGGCCGGAGAGTTGGGGAACGGCCGCGCCACAGGCCGCGACGAGCGGCGCGAGGGGCAGCGTGATCTTGTCGCCGACGCCGCCGGTGGAGTGCTTGTCCGTGGTGGGCCTGGGCAGCGCGGCGAAGTCCATCCGCTCGCCCGAGGCGATCATGGCCGCGGTCCAGCGGGCGATCTCGGCGCGGTCCATGCCGTTCAGGTAGATCGCCATGGCCAGCGCGGACATCTGCTCGTGGGCGACCTCGCCACGGGTGTACGCGTCGATGATCCAGTCGATCTGGGCGTCGGTGAGGCGGTCGCCGTCGCGCTTGGCACGGATGACGGAAATGGCGTCCATGGGCGTGCGGGCCTTTCTGTACGTCGGTACGACAGGAACGTCGGGTGCGTCGGGTGCGTCGGGTGCGTCGGGTGCGTCGGGTGCGTCGAATGCGTCGGTACGGCGGGTGAGTCGGATGCGTCGGGTGCGCTGGGTGTCTCGGTGGTGCCGGTGGACGCCGGAGCGCCGGCGTGCGCTGCTGGTGGCACAAAGCTCATGGACCGCCGGGCGAGCCGCCGACCCGCCCCGCGCCTACCCGCCATGCCCCTGCCCCGCACCCACGCCCACGCCCACGCCCACCAGGCTCGGGCCGGGCGCGGTCGAACGTGACGCGGTCGAAAGTGACGGGGCGACTGGAGCAACGGGCCCACCAGCCCGGCCGGCCGTGCAAGGCGCCGGCACACCCACCACACCCCCGTACGACCCCGCATGGCCCCGTACGACCCCATATGACCCCGGGCGCCCGCCGGCCGGCCGGCGCCCAGGGCACGACTAGCGTTCGAGGTCGGCGGCGCCGAACGCGTCCGGGAGGAGTTCGGCGAGCGGGCGGATGCCGCGGGCGGTGTCCACCTGGAGGTCAGGGCCGCCGTGCTCCCACAGCAACTGCCGGCACCTGCCGCACGGCATCAGCACCCGCCCCTCCCCGTCGCAGCAGGTGAAGGCGGTGAGCCGGCCGCCGCCGCCGGCGACCAGGGCGGAGACCAGCCCGCACTCGGCGCACAGCGCCACCCCGTACGCGGCGTTCTCCACATTGCAGCCGGTGACCGTGCGCCCGTCGGAGACCAGGGCAGCCGCCCCGACCGGGAAGCCGGAGTACGGCGCGTAGGCACGGGCCATCGCCGACCTGGCCCGCTCCCGCAACTCCTGCCAGCCGGCCTCGTCGAGCACGACACGGGCCGCGTCACCAGCCGTACCACTGACCGCATCGCGAGGCACGTCGCCGGCCGCGCCACTGACCGCATCACGAGGCGAGCCACCAGCCGCACCGCGCGGCGAGTCACCCCCCGTGCCACCAGCCGCATCGCGCGAGGCGTCACCAGCCGCATCGCGCGGCACGCCCTGCCCCGTCATGTGCCCTGCCCCCGTCGATAGGGCTTGTTGTTGGCCTTGGGCATGCGCAGGCGTTGCGCGGCCAGCGCCATCACCAGCAGGGTCACGATGTACGGCGTGGCGCCGACCAGTTCGTTCGGCACGGAGTCGGTCATGGCGTACCAGAGGATCAGGAGGGCGGCGGCCAGGCCGCTCAGCGTGGCCGCGATGTGCTCCTTGCGGGTGAGGCGCCATACCGCCAGGGCGAGCAGGCCGAGCGCGAGCAGCAGGATCAGGGCGTGCACGGTGGTGCCGCCGCTGCGCAGTTGCAGCGCGTCGGAGTAGCCGAACAGGCCGGCGCCCATGGCCAGCCCGCCGGGCCGCCAGTTGCCGAACAGCATGGCCGCGAGGCCGATGTAGCCCCGGCCGCCGGTCTGCCCCTCGTTGTAGATGTGCGAACGGACCAGGGCCAGGAAGACGCCGCCGAGGCCGGCGAGCGCACCGGAGGTGACGACGGCCGCGTACTTGTAGAAGTAGACGTTGACGCCGAGCGACTCCGCGGCGATCGGGTTCTCGCCGCAGGAGCGCAGCCGCAGCCCGAAGGACGTCCGCCACAGCACGAAGAAGGTCCCGACGAACAGGGCGATGGCCACGATCGTCAGCGCCGAGATGTCGGTGACCAGGCCGCCGAGGATGCCCGCGAGGTCGGACAGCAGGAACCAGTGGTGCTTCTCCAGGTCGGCCAACCAGTCGGCCAGACCGGGCACCGTGAACTGCTGGATGTCGTCCACCTGCGGCGACTGTTTGGGGCTGCCGCCCTCTTCGGCCAGCGGCTCGAACCAGCGCTTGGCCAGGTACGTGGTGGCGCCGAGCGCCAGGATGTTGATCGCCACGCCGGAGATGATGTGATCCACGCCGAAGGTGACCGTGGCCACCGCGTGCACCAGGCCGCCGACCGCGCCACCGAGCACACCGGCCAGCACGCCCACCCACGGGCCCCACTGGAAGCCGGCCCAGGCGCCGAAGAACGTACCGAGGATCATCATCCCCTCAAGGCCGATGTTGACCACGCCGGCCCGCTCGGCCCACAGGCCGCCGAGGCCGGCCAGGCCGATCGGGACGGCCATCGAGAGGCCGGCGGCGATCTGCCCGGACGAGGTGATGTTGTTGAACGCCGGGGTCTGGCCGCTGGCGACCTGGTCGACGATCTCGCGCACCACCGACAGCGTGAGCAGCGCGCCCGCGATGATCAGCAGGACCTTGGCGAAGGAGAGCCGGCCGCGCGCGGTCCGGCTGGCGCCGCCGGACTCCTTGTCCTTGGGGGTCTTCTGGAGGGTCGGGTTGCCGCTCACTGGGCCACCTCCCGCTTGCTGAGATCGATGGCCTGGGCGGCGAGTTCGGCGCCCACCCGCTGCTGCTGGCGCTTGATGCCGTAGCGGCGCACCAGTTCGTACGAGATGACGACGCACAGCACGATGACGCCCTGCATCACGCCGACGATCTCCTTGTCGTAGCCCTCGAACTCCAGGCGGTTGGCGCCGCGTTCGAGGAAGCCCCACAG
The DNA here is from genome assembly GCF_040240285.1 of Streptomyces sp. HSW2009. Classification (NCBI taxonomy): domain Bacteria; kingdom Bacillati; phylum Actinomycetota; class Actinomycetes; order Kitasatosporales; family Streptomycetaceae; genus Streptomyces; species Streptomyces sp. HSW2009. The sequence goes on from NZ_JBEHZD010000234.1 coordinate 4,340, forward strand.
CAGTGCGCCGAGCGCGATGCCGACGGGGTTGTTGCGGCCGAGCAGGGCCACCGCGATGCCGGTGAAGCCGACGCCGAGCGGGAAGTCGGAGGTGAACTGGTGGGTGTCGTTGAGCAGGGTCGGCATGCCGACCAGGCCCGCCATCGCGCCGGAGAGCACCATGCTGGTGACGATCATGCGCTTGACGCCGACGCCGCTGGCCTGCGCCGCGGGCTCGGAGCGGCCCACCGAGCGCAGGTCGAAGCCGAACCTGGTGCGGCCCAGCACGAACCAGAACCCGAGGCCGGCCAGGACCGCCACCACCAGGAAGCCCCAGATCGGGTCGAGGTCGCCACCAGCCGGGATGGTGAAGAAGTGGCTGGACGAGGGGAGCGGTTCGGTGGAGACGATGTTGGTGTCCTTGTCCAACACGCCGAGCCGGCCGTCCACGAGGAGATAGCTGATCAGCGCGGTGGCCAGCGAGTTCAGCATGATGGTGCTGATCACCTCGCTGACGCCGCGGTAGACCTTGAGGAGTCCGGCGATCGACGCCCACATGGCGCCGACCAGCATGGCCACCAGGATGATCAGCGGGATCTGCACCAGGCCCGGCAGGTTCAGCGCCCCGCCGACGGCCGCCGCGAGGAAGGCGGAGAGCCGGTACTGGCCGTCCACGCCGATGTTGAACAGGTTCATCCGGAAGCCGATGGCGACGGCGAGTCCGGCCAGGTAGTACGTGGTGGCCTTGTTGAGGATGTAGACCTGGCTGTCGGACTTGGCGCCGTACTCGAACATCACGCTGAACGCGTTGAACGGCTCCTTGCCCGTGGCCAGCAGCACCAGCGCGGTCAGGGCGAACGCGGCGACCAGGGCGAGGGCGGGCGCGGCGATCGCCAGCAGCACCCGTTCCTTGTCGATCTTCTTCATCGGCCCTCTCCCGGCCCGTCGGTGGGGTGCTCCAAGTGGCCGCCGGCCGCGCCGGTCATCGCCGAGCCCAGCTCTTCGGGGGTGATGGTGGCCGGGTCGGCGTCGGCGACGAGCCGCCCGCGGTACATCACCCGCAGCGTGTCGGACAGGCCGATCAACTCGTCCAGGTCGGCCGAGATCAGCAGCACCGCCAGGCCCTCGCTGCGGGCGGCCCGGATCTGGTCCCAGATCTGGGCCTGCGCGCCGACGTCGACGCCGCGCGTGGGGTGGGCCGCGATGAGCAGCTTGGGCCGGTGGCTCATCTCGCGGCCGACGATGAGCTTCTGCTGGTTGCCGCCGGACAGCGAGGCCGCGGTGACCTCGATGCCGGGGGTGCGCACGTCGTACTCGGCGACGATCCGCTCGGTGTCGCGCCGGGCGGCGCCCGGGTCGAGCAGCCAGCCGCGGCTGTTGGGCGGTTCGGTGACGTGCCCCAGGATGCGGTTCTCCCACAGCGGCGCGTCCAGGAGCAGCGCGTGCCGGTGCCGGTCCTCGGGGATGTAGCCGATGCCGCCCTCGCGGCGAGCGCGGGTGGGGGCGTGCGAGATGTCCTGCCCGTCCAGGGTGATCACCCCGCCGTCCGGGTCCCGCATGCCCATGATGGCCTCGACCAGTTCGGCCTGCCCGTTGCCCTCGACGCCGGCGATGCCGAGCACCTCGCCCTTGCGGATGGTGAGGTCGATGCCGTCCAGTACGGGCCGGTCCACGCCGTCCACGTCGGTGGCGGTCAGCCGCAACTCCCGTAGGGTGAGCAGCTCGACGTCGGTGACGGCGCCGCCGCTGGTCTGCGGCGACGGCAGCTCGGAGCCCACCATCAGCTCAGCGAGTTGCTTGGCGGTGGTCTCGGCCGGGGCGACCGATGCGACCGTGGTGCCGCGCCGGATGACGGTGATGTCGTCGGCGACCGAGAGCACCTCGCCCAGCTTGTGCGAGATGAAGATGACGGTCAGGCCCTCGGACTTGAGCTCGCGCAGGTTGTCGAAGAGCGCGTCGACCTCCTGCGGCACCAGCACCGCGGTCGGCTCGTCCAGGATCAGGATGCGGGCGCCCCGGTAGAGCACCTTGAGGATCTCCACCCGCTGCCGGTCGGCGACGCCGAGGTCCTCCACCAGCGCGTCGGGCCGCACGCCGAGCCCGTACGCGTCGGAGATCTCGCGCACCTTGGCGCGCGCCCTGGCCCCGATGCCGTGCAGCTTCTCGGCGCCCAGGACGATGTTCTCCAGGACGGTCAGGTAGTCGGCGAGCATGAAGTGCTGGTGCACCATGCCCACGCCGCGGGCGATGGCGTCGCCCGGCGAGTGCAGGTCGGCCCGCTGGCCCTCGATGGCGATGGTGCCCTCGTCGGGGCGCTGCATGCCGTAGAGGATCTTCATCAGCGTGGACTTGCCCGCGCCGTTCTCGCCGACGAGGGCGTGCACGGTGCCGCGGCGTACCTCGATGTCGATGTCGTGGTTGGCGACGACGCCGGGGAACCGCTTGGTGATTCCGTGGAGTTCGACGGCGAGGGGGTGGCCGTCGCCTGCGGGTGGCTCGCCCGGGCGGGCGCTGGCGGCTTTGATGGCGACTCCTGAGGGTGGGGCGGGACGGCCCGGTGCGGGCTGGGTGAACTCAGGGGAAGGGCCCGGAAGCAGCAGTTGCGCGGCTGCCTCCAGGCCCGGTGCGACGGCCGTACGGGCCGGCGCGCAGGTCAGCCCGCGTAGGTCGACTTCACCTTGATGTCGCCGGCGATGATCTTCTGCTTGGCCTCTTCCAGCTTCGGCTTGATGTCGTCGAGGAAGCCGCCGGAGTAGGAGAGCGAGACGCCGCCCTGCTTGAGGTCGTACGTCTGGACGCCGGTCATCGGCTTCTTGTCCTTCAGCACGCTGGCGATGAAGTCGTAGACGGAGCCGTCGACGTTCTTGACCACCGAGGTCAGGATGGAGTTCTTGTAGTCCGCCAGGCCCTTCTCGTGGTACTGGTCGCCGTCGACGCCGATCGACCAGGTGCCCTTCTTCTTGGCGGTGGCCTCGATGGCGCCGGCGCCCGAGCCGCCCGCCGCCGAGTAGATGACGTCGATGTTCTTGTCGAGCATGCCCTCGGCGATGTCCTTGCCGCGGTCGGGCAGGCCGAAGCCGTCGGTGCTGCCGGGGGTCACCCACTGGACGTCGACGGTGGCGCTGGGCTTGGTGTCCTTGACGCCCTGTACGTAGCCGGCGGCGAACTTCTTGATCAGCGCGCTGTTGGTGCCGCCGATGAAGCCGACCTTGCCGGACTTGCTCTTGAGGGCCGCGGCGACGCCGGCCAGGTAGGAGCCCTCGTGCTCGGCGGAGACCAGGCTGGCGACGTTCTTCTCCTCGACGACCGAGTCGACGATCGCGAAGTGCGTGTCCGGGTACTTCTTCGCGGCCTTGGCCAGCGAGGGGGTGTACGCGTAGCCGACGCCGATGACCGGGTCGTAGCCGGCGTCGGCGAGGTCGGCCAGCTTCTGGTAGCGGTCGGCCTCGGTGTCGGTGTTCTTGGCGGTCATCTCCTTGCCGCCGACCTTGAGGTCCTTCTTCGCCTTGTCGAAGCCCTTGGCCGCGGAGTCGTTGAAGGAGTGGTCGCCCCGGCCGCCGACGTCGTACGCCAGGCCGATGCCCTTGTCCTTGCCTCCTTCGTCCGAACTGCTGCCACATGCAGTGGCGGAGAAGGCGAGAGCCGCGGTAGCGACGCCCGCGACGGCGATCTTGGATGCCCGGCGCACGAGGGACCCCTTCACTCGAAGCGCCACCTACGGCGCTGATTCCGCCGCATCGTAACGCGCGTAGAACCGCAGAAAAGGGGTGTCTGCAAGCCGTTATCGGATCGTCGCGAACCCGCCGTGACCGCGCCCCCTACGGAAGGTTGCGATCCAGCAAAGCAGCGGCCGTGAACAGTTCGACGCCCACCTGGATCGCCTCCTCGTCCACGTCGAAGTCGCCGCGGTGCAGATCCCGCCGGGCGGTGTCACCCACGCGGCGCACACCGAGCCTGGCCATCGCACCCGGTACGTGTTCCAGATACCAGGAAAAGTCCTCGCCGCCAAGGCTCTGCTCGGTGTCCTCCACGGAATCGGTGCCGCGCCGGGACACCATCGCACGCCGCAGCAGCTCGGTGACCTCCGGCCGGTTGACGACCGGCGGCACGCCCCGGACGTAGTTGATCTCGAACTTGGCCCGGTGCAGGGCGGCGACCTCCTCGACCGCGGCGTGCACCAGGTCGGGCGCCGCCCGCCAGCCCGGCAGGTCCAGGCAGCGCACCGTACCTGCCAGCTCGGCCTGTTGCGGGATCACGTTGCAGGCGTGTCCCGAGGCGACGCGGCCCCAGGTCAGGGCGAGCCCGGAGCGGGTGTCCACGCGCCGGCCGAGCAGCGCGGGGACCTCGGTCACCACCTTCGCGGCGGCGGTGACCAGATCGGTGGTCAGATGGGGGCGCGCGGTGTGGCCGCCCGCGCCGTTCAAGGTGATCTCCAGCCGGTCGCAGGCGGAGGTGATGGGGCCGACCCGCAGCCCGAGCCGGCCGACGTCCACCCGCGGGTCACAGTGCACGGCGATGATCCGCCCCACCCCGTCGAGCACGCCGTCCTCGATGGCGTCGGGGGCGCCGCCGGGCAGCACCTCCTCGGCGGGTTGGAAGATCAGCCGCACCGGGTGCGGCAGCCGCCCCTCGCGGGCCAGCTCAGCCAGCACCAGGCCGGCGCCCAACACGGCCGTGGTGTGCACGTCGTGGCCGCAGGCGTGCGCCCGGTCCGGCACGGTCGAGCGGTACGCGACGGTCTTGGTGTCCGGGATCGGCAGCGCGTCGATGTCGGCGCGCAGGGCCAGGAGGGGGCGCCCGGCGTCACGGTGGGTTGCCGGGCCGGGGGCCGACGCGCCGGGCGTCGCCGCGTCCGGGAAGGCGTCACCGTGGGTCGCCGGGCCCGGGAAGCCGTCGCCGTACGCGGCGTGTGCCTCCCGCCCGTCCGCTCCGGCGCCGTCGGCGGCGGGGCCCGCCACGCCGATGTCACACACCAGCCCGGTGCCGCCGGTCAGCACGCGCGGGGTCAGACCGGCCTGCTCCAGGCGGGCCTTGAGCGCCGCAGTGGTGCGGAACTCGCGGTTGCCCAGCTCGGGGTGCATGTGCAAGTCCCGCCGGAAGGCGATGAGTTCGTCGCGCAGCGCGGCGGGCAGCCGGCCTGGCAACTCGGCCTCGGCCGCCACTGCGGGCAGCTCCACGTCGGGGGCGGTGTCGGATTCACGGTCGCGGGACGTCACATGGTTCACGTCGTGCAGCGTAAGACGACACGGGGGACAACTGCGCGCCGATCAACAAAAGTTCAGCCCGTTAGGGGAAGAAAACCGGGCCGTAATCCGCATGAGTGGAGGCCCCAACGGGTATGGGGCATGTTTATGCCCTGGCCGTGAAAACGGCCGGTCCGCTCACCGTCGGTGAGCGGACCGGAAGCTAGGGCTGGCTCGGTGAAGCCGGCGCGTACGGCAATCGCTGCACGTCACGCGCGGTGCCGGTGACCCCGGACAGAAAGCCCTGGGCCCGCGGCGACGCCTTGTCGGTCAACCACGCCGGATCGACGTCACAGACGGCGACCTTGATACCGGTGCCCGCAAGGGCAAGCGGAAGCGTGTGCACCACCGTGGAAGGAAAACTCAAGATCGTCCGCCCTATGGGACCGCGCCGGGCGATCAGCTCCAGCGGGAGGTCGGGACGGACGATCTCCAACCCCACCTCCACGCTGATCCGGTGCAGCTTGTCGGGGCTCTCCTTGCGGTGCGCGAAGTAGCGCGTCGCCCCGTGCTCGCGGGCGAGTCCGGTGACCGCCTCCAGATAGCGCTCCGGGTCCACCACGCCGGTCTCCACCAGCGAGGTGCCCACCAGGTCGGTGCCGCCGGTCAGCCGGGGCGGGCCGAACGTCGCCCGGGTCCAGGCGAAGGTGTTGGCCGTGACCACGACACCGGACGGCGGCTCCACCGGCATCGAACTGAACACCTCGACCCGGCGCCGCTGCCCCGGTGTGAGCCGGCGCCGGGCGTTGGCCGAGACCGGTGCGAAGACCAGGTCCCGGGGGCCGCGGCTGCCGCGCCGGTGCCAGCGCTCAAGCCGCTCGCCGCGCGCCAGTTGGGAGATGAACTCCATGGTGGCGGTGCCGTCGTCCACCACGATCAGATCGCGGGCCTTGGCCATCGTCAGCAGGAGCTGTACGTAGCGCGAGAACGGATCGCCGATCACGATCCGCCGCGCGGCGCGCAGCATCGCGGCCAGGCCGCCGATGGTGCGGAACGGCGCGCCCGCACCGCCGCGCGCCTCTTCCCAGCGGACCGTCACACCCTCTTCCCTGGCCAGCTCCGCCATCCGCCGGAGTTGACCACGGGTCATCGGGTCGTGCGGCGACAGCACGATCACGGTCAGGTCGTCCGGCGCCCCCGCACGAGCCCCCGCCGCGGCCAGGACACCACGCGGCGGCTCGATGGTCGAACCGTCCGCGGTGGGGTCCGTCATGCCTGCGTTGTCGGCGCTGCCTGCGTTGTCGGTGCTGCCTGCGCTGCCCGTGTCGTACGCACGGTCCGTGTCGTACGTGCCGGGCGTGCCGTCCGCCGCGGCCAAGGCGCCCGCCGGGACGCCCTGACCTGCGGTGTACGGCCCCGGCTGCGGGGCGGGGCGGGGACTGGAGTCGTACGGAACCGAATCCGCCGACGCGCGGGGCGAGGCCCCAACATCGCCTTCCGCACCATCCGACGCGCGGAGCGCGGCTGCACCCTCCGATGCGCGGAGCGCGGCTGCACCTTCCGACGCGCGGAGCGCAGCTGCACCTTCCGACGCGCGGAGCGCGTCGGCGTAAGCCCACTCCAGCACGTTCAACAATTGCACCGGGCTCTCCACGAAGGCCAGCGTGCGGCCCGTGGATGCGGCCCGGTGGGGCGCGCCGTGTTCGGGCTCTGCCCGGACGTGGCGCGGGGGGGGGGGGGGCCCCCCCCCGGGGGGGGGGCGCCCCCGGCCGGCCCCGCCCCCCCCGGGGGGGGGGGGGGCGGGGGGGGGGGCCCCCCCGGCCGGGGCCCCCCCCCCCCCCCCCCGCCGCCGGGGGGGGGGGGGGCCCCCCCCCCGGGGGGGGGGGGGGGGCCCCCCCCCCCCCCGCGGGTCCCCCCGGCCCCCCCCCCCCCCGGGGGGCGGGGGGCGGCGTAAGCCCACTCCAGCACGTTCAACAATTGCACCGGGCTC
>NZ_JBEHZD010000235.1:0-11426 GCF_040240285.1 Streptomyces sp. HSW2009
GGGGGCGGGCGCCGCGCGGGCGCCCCGGGCCGCGCCGGGGCCGGCGGGGGGGGGGCCCGGGGGGGCCCCCCCCCCCCCCCCCCCCGGCCGGTGCGGTCGTCGTGTGGTGGCCCGGTCGTTCGGCGGTGCGGCGGCCGGCCGGTGCCGCAATCGGCCGGTGCCGCGGCCGGTTGGTGCCGTGGTCGGTGGGCGACGGAGCACCCTGGGGGAGGGCCCGCGCGGACGCGGCCCTTCCCCAGGGCCGTCCGCCCCTATCTGGCCGCCCCTGACAGGGCCAGGAACTGCTCGTCAGGCTCGTCCTGGAGCATGACGTGGTGCAGCGTGTTCACCGTCGGCGAGGGGGAGATGCCGAGATCGTCCCCCATGCGGGTGCGTAACCTCTGGTAGACGTCGAGCGCAGCCGCCCTACGCCCCGAGCCGTACAGCGCGCGCATGAGCTGCGCGTGCAGGTTCTCGTGGTACGGATGCTCGACGGTCAGCTCCGTCGCCTCCTCCACCGCCTCCTGCGCCCGCCCGGTGCGCAGCAGCGATTCGACCAGCAACTCCCGTGCCCCGAGATGGAGTTCGCAAAGCCGTTCGGCGTGCGGGGCGAGCACCCGGCCGATCTTGACGTTCCCCAGCGGCGGTCCGTGCCAGCAGGAGAGTCCCATCCGCATCAGCCGCTCGGCCTGCGCGGCGTCGTCGTGCGCGATGGCGGCCCGGCTGATCCGTACCAGCCGGTGGAAGGCCGGCTTGTCCCACTCGTCGTCCTCGACGCGCAGCACGTAGCTGTTCCCGTCCGTCATCAGCCGGCTGGCCGCCACGTGCTTGACCGAGGTGCGGGTGCCCTCGGCCATGATGCGGCGAATGATCCCGATGTACGTCTGGAGGGCGGTCATGGCCGTCCGTGGCGGTACGCCGTCCCATAACTCGTCGATGAGGGTGGGCATCGAGACGCGCTGTCCGGCGCGTAGCAGCAACAGCGCGAGTGCTTGGCGCTGCTTGGGGGCCGTTGGTGTGATGTCCCGGCCCTCGACGATGAGGGCCAGATTTCCGAGGGTCCGAAATTCCATAGCTGCTTCGGCTTCTTCCTAGGAGTGAGTCGCGGAACTGACCCCGAGGCGATGTCGCTGATCGGTGAGGGCACCGTGTGGGGACGGTTCACGGAAGCGGGGCCAATCCGTGTAACAGCCAGTTTTAATGGCGGGGCCCGGTGTGAGCGGCAGTGCGCTCCGGCGACAGGAAGGAAGGGAGCCCGAAAAAATTGGCATTCTCTTCCGCGGCTCGCCCGTTCGGCGTGGGTCCGAAGGGCGAACGACTCAAACGGTGTTGCGCCGACTGGCCCGGCGAACATCGAATCCCTGGCACAGGCGCGGTGCCCGGGACATGAGTGATGGACAGCGCTGGACCCCAAAGGGTCGGCAAAATCGTGATCCCCACTCTCATCCCCCCGTGAGCAGCGCCGGTTGAGAATCGCGGCGCTGTGCGTTGTCAACTTTGGCAGTACCGATGCCTTCAGACAATGGTCTTGTCCTGTGTGGTAGCTCTCCTGCAATGATCTAGCCATGATGAAAGATTCCGACACATTTCATAAACTCGACTCCCACGACCGACGGTTGGTCGCGGCCCTCCAGATCAACCCGCGGGCCGGGGCCGGAGTCATCGGCCGGGTCCTCAAAGAGCACGAGCGCACGGTGGCCCGACGCATCCACCGGCTCATCGCCCAGGGCGCCATCCAACCCACCGCGGTGTACGACACCATGCGGTGCGGTCTCGGCAACGCCGTGCAGTTACGGCTCGAAGTGGAGGGCGGCGCGCTCGAACGGGTGGCGCGCGCCCTCGTCGGCCGGGACGACATCCGCCGACTGGTGGCGGTCAGCGGGCGCAGCAACGTGCTGTGGTGCGAGCTCATCGTGCCGTCCCGACCTGGGCTGCACGCCCTGATCGCCGAGGGCATCGAGGGCGTCCCGCACATCAGGGAGTTCGAGGCGCACACCACGCTGCGCACGTTCGCCACCCCGGCCGACTGGCAGGTGCCGGAGCTGACGGGGCCCGAGCGGGAGCAGTTGCACGAGGGGCGGGTGCAGCCGGTGGAGCGGCCGGCCGACCGGTATGAGCTGTCCCCCGTCGATCGACGGGTGGCACAAGCTCTGATCGAAAACGCGCGCGTCAGTCTCACCGAGATTTCCCGGAATCTCGGATTCTCGGTGGCGACGGCCGGGCGGCGGGTCACCGCCCTGTTGGAACGGCGAATGCTTTATTTACGTACCGAGGTCGAACCTGCGTTGTTGGGCAGACCCGTCGAGGCGCAAATGTGTCTCAAAATCCCCCCTGCCGGCCTGGAAGCGGGAGGCTGCGCGCTGGCCGCGTACCCGGAGGTTCGCTATTGCGCCGCCATCACCGGGACGTACAACCTGATTCTGGAAGTGTGCCTCGGCCACGAGGGCGACCTCTACCGCTTCCTCAGCGAGCGGCTCGGGGGGATTCCGCGGATCGGCGAGGCGGCGGTGGAGATCATCACGCACGCCTACAAGCGCGGGTTCGTCATCAAACCGCAAAGGCCGCGGGAGAGGTGAAGGCACGGCGAACGGGGTGGGCGCTCCACCTGGAGTACCCACCCCGCCACCGCTCACCGGCATTCTCGAATTACGACACGCTCTCCACCGCCGGCGCGCCCTTGGCGGGCTCCTGCGCCTCCTCGCCCGGGGCGGATTCGTCCTTGGACTCGCCGAGCATGAGGTAAATCGCCACGGACAGCAGCGCGCAGATCACGGCGCTGGCCCACAGCACCACGTGCCAGGCGTCGGTGAAGCCGTCGGTGACGAAGTCGAAGAGGTCCGACCTGGCGTCGGTGGGCAGCTTCTCCAGGGCGTCGTCGAGATCGCCCGCATTCACGTCGTTGGCCAGGTCCTCGGGCTCGCCCCGGTAGGCGGGGTAGCGGTCGAGGCCGTCGCGCAGCGAGTTCTGGAGCAGGTTGACCAGGGCCGAGCCGGCCGCGGCGATGACGACCGCCTCACTGCCGAGCCGCAGGGTGTTGAGGAAGCCGGCGGCTGCGCCCGTCGCCTGCGAGGGGACGACGGTGAGTACGGCGCCGTCGACGAGGCCGAAGTTGAGCCCGAGCCCGATGCCGAGCGTGATCAGCGGGCCGGCCAGCGCACCGGCGCCCACCCCGGGCTCCAGGACCAGCGCAAGCCAGCCGACGCCCACCGTCAGACAGATCAGGCTGGCGGCGAACACGGTGCGCGCCGTCCACCCCCACTTGATCAGCTTCCCCGCCAGGATCGGCCCGATGAGGATCGGCACCGTCATCAGCAGCATCATGGCGCCCGCCGACTTGCTGCTCGCCTCGTTGGCGACCACCAGGTAGTTGGGCAGCAGCGGCAGCAGGATGACGAAGGCGAAGGTGACGACCACGGGGATCAGGCACAGCGCCATGAACCGGCCGTTGCGCAGCAACGACAGGTCGAACATGGGGTGTTCCTGGCGCCGCTCCACCAGCGCGAACACCACCATCAACAGCACCGACCCGATCAGCAGGGCGAGGACGCCGAAGCTGCCCCAACCCCACTGCGGCCCCTCGACCATGCCGAGCATGAGGAGGAAGAGGCTGCCGACGAAGGTTACCGTGCCCGTCCAGTCCACCTTGGCCGCCGATTCGCTCCGCGACTCGGGCATGAACGGCACGGCCACCAGGACCAGCACCATGAGCAGGGCGTGCGAACCGTAGAACGCGCGCCAGCCCAGGGTGTCGGCCAGCACGCCCGCGATCATCGCGCCGAGGGCGAGCCCCGCCCCGGTGGCGATGCCCACCGCGGCGAACGCCTTGGTGCGGGCCGCGCCGTCGAAGGTGGTGGCCAGGATGGAACTGCCGCTGGTCAGCAGGGCGGCGGCACCCACCCCCGCCAGGCCGCGCACCAGGTCGAGCAGGATGATGTTGGTCGCCACCGCGCTGACCAGCGAGGCCCCGGTGAACAGCGCCGCGCCCACCGCGAACATCCGCCGCCGCCCCACGAGGTCGGCCAGCGAACCACAGGCCAGCATGAAGCTCGCGAAGGTCAGGTTGTAGCCGTGTACGACCCATTGCAGCGCGTCCAGGGACGCATGGGTGTCGTGGTCGATGTGCGGCAGCGCGACCCCGGACCCCGTGACCGAGGTCGGCAGGATCAGCAGGGTCAACAGCACCGCGCCCAGGGTGATCTGGGGACTCGACCGGCGCGTGCCACCAGCCAAGAGGGCATTCACTTCGCGTGCTCCTTCATCGCAAGCGCATCAGCGCTGGGACTCGGCTCGTACTTTCAAGGCGGCGTTCATGAGCAGGAAGCCCTCTTCGATGCGCCAGATCATGCCGCCGGCGAGCGGCATCGTCAGACCGCCGAAGTCCTCGCGCTGGCGCAGCCGCACCCCCGAATCGGTCTCGTCCAGGATGAATTCGTGGCGGGCGCGGAAGATCGTCGCGTGCCGGATGATCCCGGACCACTGGAGCTGACGGTTTTCCTCCACGACCGTGACCGTGGGGGAGTGGGTCTCCTGCTGCGACTTCTTGGGTCGCTGCATGCGCAGCCACAGTTCCTGGCCGACCTCGGCCTTTCCGCGGGCTTCGAGGATGAAGGGGTTCCATTCCCCGTACCGGTCGAAGTCCACGATGACGTCCCAGACCACATCGAGGGGCGCCGCTATGTTGACGTACGTTTCTATGCTGCGCATGTCCGTTCTCCTTCTGCTGCGCGGTGTACGCGGTTTCGCGGGACGCGCGGATACCGCGGGTTCGCCGGTGGCGCGGTCGATCAGGCGGGAATCGCGTTGACGACGCCGCCGTCGACGAGGAGGTCGACCCCGTTGACGAACGCCGCCGCGTCCGAGGCGAGGAAGGCGACCGTCGCGGCCACCTCCTCGGGCGTGCCGACGCGCTGGAGAACCGACTGGCGGGCGCTGTCCTCGCGCTCCTCGGGGGTGGGCACCGACTCCTGGAACATGTCGGTGTCGATGTAGCCCGGGCTGATCGCGTTGACCCGGATGCGCCGGTCGGCCAGGTCGCTCGCCAGGGTCTTGGCGAGGTTGGCCGCCGCGGCCTTGGTCGCCGCGTACAGCGAGCCGATGGCCAGGCCCCGGTGGTGGGTCCAGGAGGCGTTGATGATGATCGAGGCGCCGTCCCGCAGCAGCGGCAGTGAGCGCTGCACGGTGTAGAAGACGCCCTTGAAGTTGGCGTCGATCACGTAGTCGACGTCCTCTTCGGTGAACTCCTGGATGCGCTTGAAGACGCCGACGCCGGCGTTGGCGAACACCACGTCCAACTTGCCGAAGCGCTCGCCCACCTCGTCGAGGAGGCGGTCGAGGTCGGCCGGCTTGGCGACGTCGGCGGTCGCGGCGAAGAGCCGGTCGCCGCCGTCGAGCCGCTCGGAAGCCACCTTCAACCGGTCGGCGTTGCGCCCGGTGATGACGACCTTCGCGCCTTCCGCGAGAAAGAGTTCGGCGGCGGAGAAGCCCATTCCGGTGCCGCCACCGGTGATCAGGACGGTCTTGCCGGCGAAACGGGGGGCCTGCGGAGTGTTCTGCGTCATGACATACCCAGTCAGTCGAGTAAGCGGATGGCTTGGAAGAAGGCCGAAAGGAGATCGGAAGAAGATCGAAAGAAGGCCGGGAGGAAGGGCGAACGGAGGCGGGGGTACGCGGCGATGTGGGGCGAGTGGGGGAGGCGGGGAGGGGGAGCGAGGGGAGATTCGGGTGCGGGGGAGAAGCGGAGCTGAAGAACAGGGGGTGCCGTGCCGTCGAATTCGGCCCCGGGTGATGAACCGCGGGGAACTACCGAGACCGGAACCTCCGTTTCCGTCCGCGGCCGTCGACGGGCACGCCGGGGTTGGCGACCCACACCGGCACGAAGCCGGTATTCATCACGAGGAGCATCTTCTGTGACATTGCCCGGACGTGAGTAGAGCCTGCTTATGGTGGTGTCATGACCACCACTCACGTGCCAGCGGCCGACGGAGCGGACCAGTCCCGACCACGGAGAGAGGAGCTCCGCGCCTTCCTGCGCTCGCGTCGCGCCAGGGTCAGGCCGGAGGACGTGGGGCTGCCCGGGCGCGGCCTGCGCCGGACACCCGGCCTGCGCCGCGAAGAGGTCGCCACGCTCGCCGGCATAGGGGTGTCCTGGTACACCTGGCTGGAGCAGGGGCGCGTCATCAACGTCTCGGACTCCGTGGTCGAGTCGATCAGCCGGGTGCTCACCCTCGACCACGCGGAGCGCGCCTACCTCTACCAACTGGTGGGCCTCCAGCCGCCGGAGGAGAAGGTGGTGGAGGCGGAGGACGTCGCGCCGATGCCCGAGTTGCAGCGCCTGGTGGACGCGTGGTCGCCGTACCCGGCGTACGTGCTCGACCGGTGGTGGAACTTCGTCCTGATCAACAGGTCGGCGCAGGCGGTGTTCGGGCTCCGCGGACGGGGTCAGAACTGCCTGGTCTCCTTCTTCACGGACGAGAAGTACCGGTCCTTCTTCGCCAACTGGGACACTTTGGCACCGCAGGTGGTCGCCGACTTCCGGGGCGCGGCGGCGGCCTACTCGGAGGACCGCAGGTTCGCCGTGATCGCGAGCCGGCTCTACCGGGACAGCCCGGACTTCGCCCGGCTGTGGGACCAGCACGACGTGCGCAGGGAGTCCAACGGCACCAAGGCCGTCAAGCACCCGGTCATGGGCGAGATGACCTTCGACCACCTGGTGCTGCACCCCTCAAGCCGGCACGACCTGCGGGTCACCGTGCACCTGCCGCGGGAGGGGTTCACCGCGCGCCGCCGCCTCGAACGCCTCCTGGAGAGCCAGCCGGCGCCGGCCGCCGGTGAGTCGCGGGGCCCGGAGTCGGAGTCCTCCGAGGACGCCCTGACGGGGTAGCGGACGCAGATCGGCGGGCCCGCGGGCGCCGTCGCGCAGTGCCTCCCCGTGAGGTGCCCCGTGCAACGCCCAACGGGGATGCCCGGTTTCCTCCCCGGACGTCCCCGCCGGGTGTTGCGAGAAGGGCCGCAAGCCCTCGCGGGCTGCTGGATCTGATGCTCTGTCAGATTGGCTGGCTTTGGTGGTTCTGGTGGTTCTGGTGGTTCGGTGCGGGCGGGTGGCTCGGTGTGGGCGGGTGGTTCGTAGCCAGCCGCCCCCCGACCGCGAGGGCCAGGGGACGGCTGGGGCGGGCACCCGCCAGACCACCTGTCAGGCCGGGAGCCCGTCAGACCAGGCACCCGTCAGGCCGGACACTCACCGGGCACCCACCGGATGAGCTGCGCTGACGCCGGCTCACTCGGGTCTGTTCGGGCCTGTTCGGGTTCGCTCGGATCGAGTCGGGCCTAGAGCTCGTCCAGGTCGAGCGCCTCGGCCATCGCGCGGTAGCCGGCGTCGCTCGGGTGCAGGTGGTCGCCGCTGTCGTACGCGGGGAGCAGCCGGTCCGGGTCGGCCGGGTCGGCCACCACCTTGTCCAGGTCGATGACCTCGTCATAGACGTCCGAGTTGAGCAGCCACTCGTTGAACGCCTCGCGCTTGGTCTCGCCGCGGTCGGTGTAGTAGCCGGCGCCCTTGAACGGGATGAGCGTGGAGCCGATGACCTTCAGGCCCTTGGCGTGCGCCTGCCGCACCAGTTCCTTGTGGCCCGCGATGATCTTCTCGGCCGAGACGTCCGGGATCTGCCCCATGCCGCCGAGCCCGATGTCGTTGATGCCCTCCATGATGACGACGGTCCTGATGCCGGGCTCGCCGAGCACGTCCTTCTTGAAGCGGTCCACGGCGCTCTCGCCGGTCCCCGGGGTGCCGACGGTGACCATGTTGCCGCTGATCCCCTGGTTGAGGACGGTGCGCGGGTCGTCTTCGGCGACGAAGCGTTCCGCCAGGTCGTCCGGATAGCGATTGCTGGCGTCGATGGTGGACCCCATCCCGTCGGTGATGGAGTCGCCGAAGGTCACCACGCCCTTGCGCAGGCCCGGGCCTGCGCCCTTGACCTCGACGTTCGCCAGGTAGTACCAGGATGCGGTGGTCTCGGTGAACGCCTTGCCGGCGTCGTCCGCCCGCTGGTCGCCCGCGGCCCGGTAGGCGGTCTGCGAGGCCGCCATGTGGTACGTGGAGGGGCCGGTCGGCTCGTTGAAGTACAGCGTGATGGTCAGCGACTCCAGCGCCTTGACCTTGAGCGGGGCGGCGTCGGTGTACACCTCGCCGCCCGCCGGGACGGTGACGGAGCCCTTCTTGTCGAAGGTCAGCGGCAGGCTGCTGCCCTTGTGCACGGCCGCGCCCTTGTCCGTCCGGGCGACCGTGGCGCCGGTGACGGTCAGCGGAGCGGTGCCGTACCGGTTGGAGATCTTCACGCGGGCGCTGCTGCCGCCGGTGCTGACCCGCACCACCTGGCGCACCGACTGCTGCTTGAAGCCCTGCTGTGACCAGTTGGGGAACAGCCCCCGGCCGGGCTGCTGGACGGAGGTCGACCAGGCTCCCTGCCACGCCTTGCCGACGTGCTGCGCGGTGTCGGCTGTGGTCGTGGTCGTGGTCGCGGTCGGCGCGCTGGCGTGGGACAGCGCTACCGGCGACGGCGGGAGCACCAGCAGCGCCCCCGCCGAGAACAGCACCGCCAGGGGGCGGGCGCTCGCCCGTAACCGTCGGTGTGCCAGCCCGGCATCGTGGCCCCCTGGTGTGGTGTGCGTCCGGTTGCTCATGGGATCGCTCCTTCGCGTCGTCATGTCGCTCGGGTTCTCGCGTGGCCGTGCTTCTCTCGGTTCCTTGCGGCTACTTGCTGTTTCTCGCGTTGCGCGTGCCGTGTGCGCTGATTGCGCCGGGTGCCACGTGCTCGGTGCGGCGCGGTGCGCCGACGTCCCCCGGTTGGCCCCGCCTCGCTGACCACGACGATCCGTCCCGCCACAGCGGCACCAGGGCGCGCTCCCGGCACCGTGGGATGCGGGGACGGCACGGGTCACTTGCTCCGCTGTCGTCCCGGCTCGCTCACGAACGGACTGTCGTCTCGCGGATGCTCAGGCTCTACGTCACCATCCCGGCCGGGCGGACGTCTATTGGGCCCTCCCCCGGGCCGTTCGGGAATTGGCCATGGTCCGTAGCGACGGCGCGGCCGGGTCCCGCCGCACCCCCACCCGCCTGCGCATATGCCCCGGGCAGCAGCCCCGCGGCGGGTGCGGTAGCCGGCCACGGCGGCGGGCGGTCGGGCGGGGGAGCGCGGGTGTGCGGTCGGGTGGGCGCGCGAGCGGGGACTGCGTGAGTACGGGGCGCGGTCGCGTCCTCGGGCGGGCAGGTCCTCGCGCGCGAGCGCGCGCGTAGGCGAGGCGGGTCTCGCCCCGCCGGGGGCGGCGTCCGCTACGGGCGCGGCCAGGGGCGGCCGTGGCGGCGTTCGATGTCGGTGTTGAAGCGCCTGAGGTAGGCGGCGAAGGCCGCCACGTCCGCGGCCGACCAGTCGGCCAGGATCTCGTCGAGGGAGACGATCAGGCCCGCGCGCTCCGCGTCGAGGGTGCGGGCGCCCTCGACGGTGATGCGGAACTTGCGGGCCATGCCGCCGTCGGGGTCGGCGATGCGCTCCACCAGACCGGCGCGCATCGCCGCCGCGGTCTGCCGGTTGAGCGTGGAGGCGTCGAGCCCGAAGGCGTCGCTCAGCTCGCCGATCGACATGGGGCCCTGGATGCGGATGCGGCTGAGCAGGATGTACGCGCTGCGCTCCAGCGCCCCGTCCGCGCGGCGCCCGCGCCGGTGGTGCAGTTGCCCGTACCGGCTGAGCAGCATCTGCTCGTACTCGACGTCGTGCGTGGGCTTGCCCATGGTTCCTGTCGCCTCCTGCGTGCCCCCGGGTCCCGCCGGCGCATCGCGCCTGGTGGCGGCCGGTTCATCCTCTCACGCGGACGCCCGGCGCCGGCCGGGGCGAGGCCGCGCCGGTCGTGGAACCGGCGGCGACGTCGGCAGCAGCGGCGGCAGCGGCGGCGGGAGCAGCAGCGTTCACCGCGCCGCGACCACGCACCTGCCGTGCCGCCCGTCGCGACACCGGTCACCACGCCCGCGACCACGCGCCCGCCGTGCCGCCCGCCACGACGCCGATCACCACGCCCGCGACAGCCTCTGCCGCGCCACCGGTCCCCGCGACCACAGCCGCCATGACACCGACTACCGCCCCAGCCGCCGACGCCCACCACCACCGCCTGACCCTCACCACGGCAGTGGACATAGCAGTGGACATGACAGCCGTCCACGGGGTGATTCGCGCCACGGCCGAGAACGCGTTCCGCGGGGCGGCGAATGCGGCCAATGCTGGTCCAGACCTATGCTGTTGCACCTCGAACGCGCAGGCTGACCGGCGATTTCGTACGCTCGTTCTGGCTGAATCACACGCTCCGCAACGCTGGGCTCTCCCTCACACTCGTGTTCGTACGGCCCACGCGCCACCTCCGCCACCCCGTCGTGGCCCCGTGCTCGGGAGGCTCAGCCGATGTTGCGAGACGCCCCACCGGACGGGGAGGGTACGGCCGCGGAGCCCGAGCGTGACCGGCGCCCGGCCGACCGGATCGCGCTCCGCGCCGATCTGCGGGCCGCCGTACCGGACGCCGCCGCCGCGCTGGTCGTGACGGCCGCGGTCTTCATCCTGCTGTACGTCCGGATGGACGACGGCAGTTCGGACACGGTGTCCGTGATGCCGTTCATGAACGACTCCCGCACCTACTGGATGTATCTGCTGAGCCAGGCGTTCGGCTGGTCGGGGCTGCTGTGGGCGTGGGGCACGGTGATGCTGGGCCTGGTGCTCTCGGGCCCGGGGCCGGCAGGGTTCGGGGTGCGCCGCGCGGTGTGGGAACGCTGGCACCGCACCACCAGCCTCACCACCATGGCGCTGATGGCCGCCCACGCCCTGCTGTTCGCGGCCGAACTGGTCCGCTACGAGACCGACCTCGGCTGGCTCGACCGGCTGTGGGGCGGCTTCGCCGACAGCTTCGTACCCGGCTGGTACGACTCGGGCACCGGCCGCACCGCCATCCCCATCGGGCAGGGCGCCCTCTACCTGGCCGTCCCGCTCGGCCTGCTCTTCTACGTACGGCACCGCATCGGCGCCAACACCTGGCGCCGGCTGCACCGGTTCGTCATCGTCATCTACGTGCTGAGCGTCTGGCACACGCTGCTGTACGGCACCAACGTCTGGTACGACGGCTGGCCGCGCACCGTGTTGTGGCTACTCCAACTGCCCATTGCCGGACTGCTGTTGCTCAGGCTGCTGCGGCCGGCCCGGCGGGCCGAACGGCTGGGCGCGCCCACCCGCGGCAGCGCCGCGCACGCCCCGCGCTGGGCCGGCCGGGCGCTCGGCCGCCTCGTCGTCGCCGCGGTCGCCGTCGGTCTCGTCGCCGTGGTGGCCTCCGGGCACGACGGCGGCCGGGCCCGCCCCGCCGCCCCCCCCGCCCCCCGCCCGCCCGCCCCACCGGCGGGATAGGCGCGGCGGGCGGGGCGGGCG
>NZ_JBEHZD010000236.1:0-11391 GCF_040240285.1 Streptomyces sp. HSW2009
GGCCAGTAACTTCCGGGGACGGGGGCATCGGCGTCACGAGAGTTCCTCGTCGAGGAAGTCGAAGATCTCGTCGTCGGGGGCCGCCGCCCACCGGGGGGGCGCCCCCCCCCCCGGGGGCCGGGGCCGGGGGGGGCCCCCCGGGGTGGGGGGGGGCCGGGCCCGTACCCGTACAGCGCCGCCGAGAGCCGGGCCGCACGGACGGCCGGGCCGCGTGGCCGGGCCGTCCCCCTCAGCGTCCGCTCGTCGCCGTGTCCTTGGCCACCGCGGCAGCCGCCTTGCGGGCCGCGACCAGGACCGGGTCCCAGACCGGCGAGAACGGCGGGGCGTACCCGAGGTCCAGGGCCGTCATCTGTTGCACCGTCATGCCCGCGGGCAGCGCCACGGCCGCGATGTCCACGCGCTTGGCCGCGCCCTCACGGCCGACGATCTGCACCCCGAGCAGCCGGCCCGTACGCCGCTCGGCCAGCATCTTCACGTGCATCGGCCGGGCCCCCGGGTAGTAGCCGGCCCGGCTGGTCGACTCGATGGTGACCGTGACGAACTGGAGTCCCACCGCCCGCGCCTGCCGCTCCAGCAGCCCCGTACGGGCGATCTCCAGGTCGCACACCTTGCTCACGGCGGTGCCGACCACGCCGGGGAAGGTGGCGTAGCCGCCGCCGACGCCCGCGCCGATGACCTGACCGTGCTTGTTGGCGTGGGTGCCGAGCGCGATGTGCCGAGTACGCCCGGAGACCAGGTCGAGCACCTCCACGCAGTCGCCGCCGGCCCACACGTTCTGCTGCCCGCGCACCCGCATCGCCAGGTCGGTCAGCAGCCCGCCCGACTCGCCGAGCGGCAGCCCGGCCTGCCGGGCCAGCGTCGTCTCGGGGCGCACGCCGAGGCCGAGCACGATGACGTCGGCCGGGTACTCGGCGTCCTCCGTGGCCACCGCGCGGGCCCGCCCGTCGGCGTCCGTGCGGATCTCGGTGACCTGTGCGCCGCGCACCGTCTCGATGCCCAGGCCGCACATCGCCTCGTGCACCAGCCGCCCCATGTCCGGGTCGAGCGTGGACATCGGCTGCTCGCGGCGGTCCACGACGGTGACCCGGTAGCCGCGCTGCACCAGCGCCTCGGCCATCTCCACGCCGATGTAGCCGGCCCCGACGACCACCGCGCGCGGCGCCTCGCCGTCCTCCGCGGTGCGCAGCGCGTCCAGCAGCGCCTGCCCGTCGTCCAGGTTCTGCACCCCGTACACGCCCGGTGCGTCGATGCCGGGCAACGGCGGCCTGACCGGCCGCGCGCCCGTCGCGATGACCAGGTCGTCGAAGCCCGTCCACGCCTCGGTGGCACCGGGTGCCGCAAGATCGCGGGTGCGCCCCCGCTGCCGGTCGAGGTCGATCTCGGTGACCTCGGTCCGCATCCGCAGGTCGATGCCGCGCTCCCGGTGTTCCCCCGGCGTCCGCGCGATCAGCGCGTCGGGCCCCGCGACGCTGCCCCCCACCCAGTACGGGATGCCGCAGGCCGAGTACGAGCTGAAGTGCCCCCGCTCGAAGGCGACGATCTCCAGTTCGTCGGGCTTCTTGAACCGCCGCGCCTGCGACGCGGCGGACATCCCCGCCGCGTCACCGCCGATGACCACCAGCCGCCGAGTTGCCATGCCGCGTGCTCCTCCCTCGTTCGCCGTACGTGCGGCTTTACGGTACGGGGCGGGCGGGGGCGGGCCGACGGCAGTGGTCGCGGTGGTTGGGTCTGCGCGGCGGCCGTGGCCCGCACTCCTGTCCTATCGCCCTATTCGTCTTCCCAGACCAGGTCGGACTCGTCCACGACCTGGTCAGCGGGCGGCGGCTTGAGGACGAAGCCCTTGGGGAGGGCCTGGAACGTCAGGGTCCGCTCCACCAGTCCCTTGGGGGTGTCGCTGCGCATCCGGTACCGCTTGGTCTGAAGGCGCGCGTCGTCGACCCAGATGTCGATCGTGAAGCGTTTGATGCCCCACTTCTTGAATTCGCTCATGGTGGCAGCGTTCTGCAACCGTTTGTCCCGGGTCTTCGCCGAATCGCGGAGTGCGGCGCTCATGCGGTCCACGGGCGTGGTGCCGCGGTAGTGGGTGGTGCGCACGCCTTCGATGACCTCTTTGCCGATCTTGCGGAGGCCGTCTACCGCTGATGTGTCGGGGGCGGAGTCCTTCGCCGCCCCGTCGAACTCGCCGTCCAGCAGCTCTGGTGCCCGCTCGGACCTCTTGATCCAGGGCGTGTCGCCCAGCCCCTCGCTGCTCTCCGCATCGCCCTTGAAGTAGATCCAACCGTCGACGAGTCGAAGTTCCATCTGCGGCTCGCTGCCCAGGCTCGGTATGTAGATCCGACGGGCCACGGCTTTCGGCTTGTCAGTCATCACGACCTCGTTGATCGTGACCGGTTCCCCGGGGTGCCGCACGGTCCCCGTCATGCGGAAGGACCCGTACTTCTTCCCGTTCTTCTTCATGGCCTCGCGCAGCTTTGCGATCTCATCCGTCCGGGGCGAACTCGTCCCGGTTGCGGGTGCGGAGCCGGGCGTGGCGCCTGCCGACGCACTCGGCTCCCCGCTCCGCGCGCCCTGCGGTGTCCCGCTGGGCCGCGCCCCCACCCGTCGCAGGTCGTCTTCGGCGGCGTTCGAGGACGAGCCGCAGCCGGCTGCTGTGCCGCAGAGGACGAGGGTGCCGAGGAGGGCGCCGATTCGGTGTCTGTGGCGGTGGTTGGGTCTTTGTTGGTGCGTGTGTAAGGCGTTTGTCATTTGTCCCACCCCTATGGGTTATGGCGCGCTTTGTGTGCGGCTCGCGGACTGTAGCGCACGGATAGCGGACGGTTGGGTGGGGGGTGGGGTGAAGTTCCCTGGTGGGGTGGGGTGTTGGGCAGGGTCGGTCAGTGATGTTGCCGCGGCCCGGGGCGGCGTGCTGGCGCTGCGCACGGCGGGCCGCGGCGTGGCGTCAGCCGCCCGAACCGCCGCTGTCCGCAGCCGCATCGACGATCTGGTCGGGCGCGGGCGGGTCGATGCTGAAGCCCGAGTCGATGCCGTCGTACACCAGCCCCATCGCGAAGGTGCCGGCGGGCGAGGCGCCCCGCATGACGTACTGGCGGAGCAGGCCGTCGGTGTCGATCCACAGCTCCAGCGTGAACTGCTTGATGCTCAGCGCCTCGTACTTCGCGATGCGCCGCGTACGGTCAGCGCGCTGGGTCCGGTCCTTGACGGTGGCGAGTTCGGCGCGCAGGGCGGCCACGGTCACGGTGCCCCGGTAGCGGGTGGTCTCGGTGTTGCGCAGGGACTCGGTGCCCGTCTTGCGCAGGCCGTCGATCTTCGCGGGCGGCGTCGACGGGCCCATCGGGTTCTCCAACATCCGGTCGGCCAACTGGTCCCAGCCGCCCTCCAGCGGCCCCGAACGCCCCTGCTTGACCCAGGGGGCGTTCTCATCGACCCGGGTGTAGACCACGCGGTCGACGACGCGCTTGGAGCGCGAGTCGGCGACGCCCGTTGTCTCATCGGCGCCTGCGACGTCGACGTCCTCCCGGCGCATGCTGAACGGCTTGAAGGCCATGTCGGCGCTGGTGAGCAGCTCCTCCTTGCCGGGCGCTGTGACATTGAGCGTGACGCGGATCGAGGTGGTCTGCTGGAGTCGGCGGGTGGCCGTGCGCACCGCCTCCGCCGGGGAGCGCTGGGCCGGCGTCGAGCTCGCGCGCGGGCTCGGCGTGGACCGCCGGGGTTCGTCGGCCGCGTTCGACGAGGAGCCGCAGCCGGCCACCGTGCAGCACAGCACGGCACTGACGGCGACCAGCGCCGCCCAGTTGGGTCTGTGGTGGTGCTCCCGTAAAGCTGTGTTCATCTGCCCCGCCCCTTAGCGTGATCGGGCCCCTACGGCCCGGCGCGCGGACCCTAGCGCGGGTTGAACGGGGCGCCGGGAGCGGGGTGGGGAGAGCCGGCCGGTGTCGCGGCGGGGGCCGCCCGGTCCTGACCGCCTCGCGCGCGTGCGTACGCGCAGTAGCAGTAGCAGTGGCGGGTTCGTGCTGGTCGTCGCCCGCACCCTTTCCACTCCGCCGCGCGCGCGTGCGTACGCGCGCTGCCCCCGCAGATCTACGGGCGGACCAGCCCCCGCCGCCCCGCGCAGGTGCGTGTCCGCCCCGCACGCCGGGCCGACCCTGCCCGGGCGCCGCTCCTCGCGCACGCGAGGCGACGCCGCGCCGCGGCAAGAAGTCCAGCCGGCGCCGCCCCTCGCGCACGCGTACGCGCGAGGCGGCGGAGAACGGGGCCGCAGCGGCGGGGGCAGGGCCGCGCGCGCGGCGGTGGGGGACAGGGCCGGGCGCGGCGCGGCGCCGTTCAGCGCTCCAGTACCAGCGCCTGCCCCTGCCCCACCCCGATGCATAGCGCCGCGAGGCCCACGCCCGAGCCCGCCGCGGCGAGTTGGTGGGCGACCGAGCCGGCGAGGCGGGCGCCGGAGCAGCCGAGCGGGTGGCCGATGGCGATGGCGCCGCCCCGCGGGTTGACGATCGCCGGGTCGAGCTCGGGCCACTCCGCGAGGCAGCCCAGCGCCTGGGCCGCGAACGCCTCGTTCAGCTCGAACGTGGTCAGGTCGCCGAAGCCGTGCCCGCTGCGTTCCAGGACCTGCCGCACCGCCTGGATCGGGCCGAGGCCGAAGTGCTGCGGCTCGATGCCGGTGACCGCCGTCGCCCTGATGCGGGCCAGCGGTTCGCGCCCGGTGGCCGCCAGCCCCTCGGCGCCGCACAGCAGCAGCGCCGCAGCCCCGTCGCTCAGCGGCGAAGAGTTGCCCGCGGTGACCGTCCCCTGCGGGCGGAACGCGGGCCGCAGCCGGGCCAGCGCGTCCAGCGAGGTGTTCTCGCGGATCGTCTCGTCCCGGTCCAGGGCGGCGGCCGGGCAGGCCACCACCTCCGCCTCGTACGCGCCGTCCTTCCACGCCCGGGCCGCCTTGTCGTGGCTGGCCAGCGCGAACGCGTCCTGCGCCTGGCGGCTGATCTCGTACTGGTCGGCGATGAGTTCGGCGCCCTCGCCCAGCGACACCGTCCACTGCGGCGGCATCTGCGGATTGGTCATCCGCCAGCCGAGCGTGGTGTTGAGCAGCGTCTGGTTGCCCGGCGGGAACGCGCGGTCCGGCTTGGGCAGCACGTACGGGGCGCGGCTCATGGACTCGACGCCGCCGGCGATGACCGTCTGCGCGTCGCCGACGGCGATGGCCCGCGCCGCCTGCACGACGGCCTCAAGCCCGGAGGCGCACAGCCGGTTGACGGTCGCGCCCGGCACCGTGACCGGCAGCCCGGCCAGCAGCACCGCCATCCGGGCCACGTTGCGGTTCTCCTCGCCCGCACCGTTGGCGTTGCCGAAGTACACGTCGTCGATCCGGGCCGGATCGAGCTGCGGCGAGCGCTCCACGAGCGAGCCGAGTACGTGCGCGGCGAGGTCGTCCGGCCTCACGCCGGACAGCCCGCCGCCGTACTTGCCGATCGGCGTGCGAACTGCGTCGACGATGTACACATCGCGAAGGCGGTCATTCATGCGGTGGTGGTCCCTCGTCTGAAGGTGTGCCGGTGGATGACGGTGGTGCCAAGGCTGGTACGTACGGGGCGGGGCGGGAGCGGCAACGGGCAGGCGGCGGTGCGGCCGGGTGCCACGCGGGGTGAGGCAGGTCGGAAGCCGGTGGCGCCGTTGCCGGGCCGGCCCGTCGGCGGGCAGCAGCCAGCCGGCCGACCGATCGTCCGTTCGGCCGGTGGGAGCGGCTCTGTGCATCGTGCGCCCCGCGCCGAGTCTCCGCACCATGGCACGCAGTGTCAATGGGGCCCGCACACCCGTCCGCCGCCGGGGGCGCCGCCGGGGGGGGGGGCGGGGCGGGCCGGGCCCGACGCGGTGAGAGAGTGGGGGTATGAGCGAATCGCACGTTCCGGCCCGCCGGGTGGTCGTCATCGGTGGCGGGATCTCCGGACTGACCGCCGCCCACCGGCTCCAGCACGGCGGCGCGCAGGTCACGCTCCTGGAGGCGACGGGCAGGCTCGGCGGCAAGCTGTACGGGGGTGAGATCGCCGGCGTCCCGGTGGACCTCGGGGCCGAATCGATGCTCGCCCGCCGCCCCGAGGCGGTGGACCTGGCGCGCGCCGTGGGGCTCGCGGACCGGCTGTGCCCCCCCGCCGCGGCGGCCGCCGGCCTGTACACCCGGGGCGCCCTGCACCCGATGCCGGCCGGCCAGGTGAGGGGCGTCCCCGGCGACCTGACCGCGCTGGCCGCCTCCGGGGTGCTCACCGACGCCGGCGTCGCCCGCGCGCGCGAGGACGCCGAACTGCCCCCGGTGGAGGTCGGCGAGGACATCGGCATCGGCGCGTACGTCGCCGCCAGGCTCGGCCGCGAGGTCGTCGACCGGCTGGTGGAACCGCTCCTCGGGGGCGTCTACGCCGGCGACGCGTACCGCATCTCGATGCGTGCCGCCGTGCCCCAGTTGTACGAGGTGGCGCGCGCCGGCGGGCCGCTCACCGGGGGAGTGGCGGCCCTGTTGCGGCGGGCGGCGTCCGCCGGCACCGCGGCGGGCCCGGTCTTCATGGGCATCGACGGCGGCGTCGGCCGGCTGCCGCTGGCGGTGGCCGACGCGCTGCGGGCCGCCGGCGGGCAGGTGCGGCTGCACACCCCGGTGCGCGAGCTGACCAGGACCGGTGCCGGCTGGCGCGTGGTCACCGGCGACGGGGCCGCGCTCACCGCCGCCGCGGTCGTGCTCGCGCTGCCCGCCGCCGCTGCCGCCGGGCTGCTGGCCGCCGCGGCGCCGGCCGCGGCCACCGAGCTCTCCGCCGTCGAGTACGCGTCGATGGCCCTGGTGACCATGGCGTTCCGGCGCAGTGAGGTGAGCGAACTGCCCGCCAGCCGCGGCTTCCTGGTGCCCTCGGTCGACCGTCTGACCATCAAGGCGTCCACGTTCTCCAGCAACAAGTGGGGCTGGGTCGGGGACGCCGACCCGGAGCTGTTCGTGCTCCGCACCTCGGTCGGCCGGTACGGCGACGCGGCCGACCTGGAGCGCACCGACGCCGAACTGGTCGCCGCCTCGCTGGCCGACCTCGGGACCGTCGCCGGGCTGCGTGCCCGCCCGGTGGCCAGCCGCGTCGAGCGCTGGGACGGCGGGTTGCCGCAGTACCCGGTCGGCCACCTCGCCCGGGTCGCCCGCATCCGCGAGCACGTCGCCCGGGTGCCGGGGCTCGCGGTGTGCGGCGCGGTCTACGACGGGGTGGGCATCCCGGCGTGCGTGGCCAGCGCGCACGCCGCGGCGGACGCGCTGCTCGCGACGGCGACGGGGACGGTGACGGCGCCTGGGACTGGGACGGCGCCCGGGACGGCGACGGTGACCGAGCCCGGGGCAGCGACTGCGACGGCGCCCGCCGGCTGAGCACCCCCGGCCCCCCTGACGTCGTGAAGACTCCCGGCACCCCGACCGCCCCGGCACCGCGCCCGGCGGCGGACGGGCGACCGCCGGAGGCAAGGTGAAGAGTGAGAAGAGGAACGATGACTGCTGCTCCAGACAAGACGCCGAACGCGGGCAAGCGGGCCAAGGACCTCAACGAGGTCATCCGCTACACGCTGTGGTCGGTGTTCAAACTGCGCGACGTGCTGCCCGATGACCGCGGCGGCTACGCGGACGAGGTGGAGGAGCTGTTCGCGCAGCTCGCCGCCAAGGACGTCACGGTGCGCGGCAGCTACGACGTGTCGGGGCTGCGCGCCGACGCGGACCTGATGATCTGGTGGCACGCCGAGACGGCGGAGGCGCTCCAGGACGCGTACAACCGCTTCCGCCGCACCCGGCTGGGCCGCGCGCTCGAACCGGTCTGGTCGAACATGGCGCTGCACCGCCCCGCCGAGTTCAACAAGTCGCACATCCCCGCCTTCCTCGCCGACGAGGAGCCCCGCGCGTGGGTCAGCGTCTACCCCTTCGTACGGTCCTACGACTGGTACCTGCTGCCCGACGAGGACCGGCGCCGGATGCTGGCGGACCACGGCAAGATGGCGCGCGGCTTCCCGGACGTACGGGCCAACACGGTGCCGGCGTTCTCGCTCGGCGACTACGAGTGGCTGCTCGCCTTCGAGGCGGACGACCTGTACCGCATCGTGGACCTGATGCGCCACCTGCGGGCCTCCGAGGCGCGGCTGCACGTCCGCGAGGAGGTCCCGTTCTTCACCGGCCGCCGCAAGCCGGTCGCGGAACTGGTGGCGGGCCTGGCCTGAGCCATGGTCGCCGGCTGCGCGGCGTGAGTACGGGCAGCCGGCAGCCAGCGGCACGGGGTGCCGCCCACCGTGGAACGGACGGACGGACGGGCGGGCGGCGCCGGCCGCGGGCCGCGCACACCGGCCGCGGTGCAGCGACTGCGTGTTTCAGTGGTGGCCGCGGTGCCTGCCGCCGCGTAGCGCGGCCCGTAGCGCGGGGTCCGCGAGCCCGGCCGTGCCGTGGATGGCGAGCACGGTGAGCGCGGCCTTGGTGATCCGGGCCTCGGCGTCGTCGGGGGCTCGGCCGGTGGCGGCGGCCGGGCCCGCACCCGCGGCGGGTTCCGCGGGGGCGGTACGGGCGGGGCCCGGGGCGGGCCGCCGGTCCTCGCGCGGCGGTACGGATATCTCGCCGAGCCGCCGCTGCCCGGCCGGCGAGGCCCACCGCGTGTACGGGTGGACCTCCACGCGCGCGATGGCCAGACATCCCGTGGTCAGTACGAGGGGCAGCGCGAACCAGGCGGCGACCGGCCCCGCCCCGGTCGTCGGCGGCACGATCGCCAGCGCGGCGAACGCCGCCACCAGCACCAGCACACAGGCGCCGCGCACCAGCGAGACGGCGGACGCCACGCCGTTCCTGGCCGCGTCCGGCACCGCGAGCCCCGCGGCCACCAGCCGGTCGGCCAGGGCCCGTACCGCATCGGCCGCCGCGAGCGCCGAGCGCACCGGCGACACGG
Organism: Streptomyces sp. HSW2009; assembly: GCF_040240285.1. Lineage (NCBI taxonomy): Bacteria > Bacillati > Actinomycetota > Actinomycetes > Kitasatosporales > Streptomycetaceae > Streptomyces > Streptomyces sp. HSW2009. The sequence goes on from NZ_JBEHZD010000236.1 coordinate 8,922, forward strand.
GCGCCTGCCCGGCCGAGCCCACCGCGCGGATCAGCGAACGCTCCATCTCGTCCCGACCCACCGGGTCGACCACCGTCACCCAGCCGGTGTGCGCGAGCAGGAGCCGCCGTTCGCGGTGCATGGCGACCAGGGCGAGTTCGCTCACCCGGTACGGGCCGCCGGACAGGAACGCCGTCTCGTACAGCGTCAGTGCCCGGCCGGCGTCGGTGGCGGCGGGGGCGTCGGCGCCCTGCGCGGCGGCGACGGCCGCCTGACACAACCTGGCGCAGGTGACGATCGCCGCGACCCAGGCGATCACAAGGAACAGAACCCACAGCATGGCCGATTCTTACTCGGCCAATTCCCGCTCCGCCACGATGTGTTCACGATACGGACGGTCAGTGTGCGGGCGGTCACCGACGGTTTCCTCCGGTGGGGCGCGGGCCCCGGCCGGCCGCGTGTGGTCCCCGTGTGGCCGGGCACTATCTCAGCCTCAGCCTCAGCCACCACCCCCGCCGCCACAGCCGCCTCCGCCACCACCACAACCGCCGCCCCCTCCGCCACCACAACCGCCGCCCCCTCCGCCGCCCCCGCCGCCGCAGGCACTCCCGCCGCCGCAGCCTCCGCCGCTGCCGGAGCTGACCCCGCAGGAGGAGAGGCCGCAGCCCCCTGGAGTGGCGCAGCCGCCGGTGCCGTTGCCGCCACTGCCGCTGCTGGACCAGCCACCGGTCTTGCCGGCGGCGGAGGTCCGTACCGACTCTTCGAGCGCCGTGCCGCACCAGACGACCACCGCGGCCCCGGCCGCCGCCGCGCCCGCCGCCGCTGCCCCGGCTGCGGGCTGCGCGGTCAGGCTGCGGCGCGCGGCCTCCCGCAGCAGCGTGCTCACCTTCTCCTCCATCACCGCCGTGCCGCGGACCGCGATGCGGGACTTGGACGTCGTGGAGGTGTTGCGGGCGACGCCGCGCGACCTGGCGTACGCGGTCAGGGCCGTGCGCCCGGCCCGTGTCACCCGGCGGCCGAGCGCCCGCTGACAGCCGAAGGCGGCCAGCGCCCCGAGCAACAGCGGCGGCAGCAGCGCCGCCAACAAGGTCCACGGGGAGTCCGAGCCGAAGGTGGACACCATGGCGACCACCGCAAGCGCCAGGCACGCGTACTTGACGGCCCGGCACCGCAGGTGCCAGCGGTCGCCCACCCCGGGCCGCACCATCAGGCCGCGCGCCGCGAGCGCGTCGCCGATCTGCTGGACGGTGGGGCTGCGCATCACCTCGCCGCGCAGCCAACCGAGGCTGCCGTACGGGGAACGGGCATGGGCCGCGACGACCTCGCCCTCCACCGGATGCCGCGGCTTCACCCGCTTCACGGTGACCACACCCGGCTCGATGAGCTTGATCCGCTTGTCGGTGTGCATGGAGCACAGGACGAGGTCGGCGACCCGGCCGGGCCCGCCCGCAAGGAACGCCGCCTCCCACAGGTCGTCGGCGTCCGGCGCTCCCACCGGCGTCGGCCGCGCCCGGCGGGTCCGTACGACGCCCTGTACCAGGTACGCCACGGCCGAGGCGACGACCACATAGGCCGCCACGGTGAGACCGGTGAGGATCATGCCCGCCCCCAGCGCAGTCGGGCGGCGCGCCACAGCCGCGCCGCGGGGTGCCCGGTGGGCGGCGCCGGCTCGGCGCGCTCCTGCCACCAGGCGGTGAGGCTGCGGCGCAGCGCCGGGTCCCGGTGCTCGTCGACGGCCAGCAGGTGTTCGACGAAGGCGAGCGCGTCCCGCCGGTAGCCGGCGCTGAGCGGGCGGCTGCGGGCGTACGCCCAGAACGCCGGCCGGTAGTCGGCGCCGAGCAACTGCGGGAGTTCCGGCGCCACCCTGGCGATCACGTCGCAGCGCTTGGCGAGCAACGCCCGCCCCTGCACCCGGATGCGGGCCCGGTCGAACCCCTCGGGCACCGGCGTGCCGGCGACCAACGCAGAGAGCAGGGCGGTCTGTGCGAGCGCCACCTGTTGCCGCACCGGGTCGGCCACCTCGCGCGCGCCCGTAGGCGATACGGGGCGGGCCGGGCCGGCTTCGGAAGCCGTGCTTGCCGGGGTGGTCTTGCCGGCTTCGACTGTCTTGGCCGTCTCGGCAGCGTCGGCTGTTTCGTTGGTGCTGGTGCTGGTGCTGGTGCTGGTGCTGTTGGCGTTGGTGTTGGTGTCGCTGGTCACGGAAGCTCCGTCCGGCCTGGCTGTCTTGCCGGTGCCGGTGCCGGTGCCGGTGCCGGTGCGGGTGCGGGTGCCAACGCCGGTCTCGATGCCGGTCTCGGTGGAGATGACGACCGTCTCCGCTTCGGCCTCCGCCCGGCGCCCCGCCACGGTTCCGTCAACCACTCCGGCCCCGTCGGCCGCCACAGCCCTGTCAATCACTCCGGTCCCGTCGATCGCCCGGGTCCCGCTGGTCGAGCCTGCCCCGTCGCCCACCACGGCCGCCGCGGTGGCCAGGGCCGGGGCGGCGGCAGGG
>NZ_JBEHZD010000237.1:0-11324 GCF_040240285.1 Streptomyces sp. HSW2009
GGGTCGGGGGGGCGGGCGGGCCGGGGGTTCCGTCACCTTCGCCGCTTCCGTCGTCTCCGCCGCGGGCCGCACGGGCGCGCCTGACACCGCGGCAGGCGGGTCGGCCGCCGCGCCGGCCCGTACGCCGGCCGCCCGCACGGCGGCTGACGCCGTGCCAGCAGGTCCGGTCGTAGCAGCAGAACCGGCGGCACCGGTCGTAGCAGCCGCAGCAGAAGGGCCAGCCGCACTAGGAGGACCAGCAGAACCAGCGGCACCAGCCGCCGCCCCGGCCCCGCCGGACGCACCGGCCGCGTTCCGTCTGCCCCGCGGCGCGCCACCGGCGCCCCGGGGTGCGCCAGCGGCCTTGCCCCGGGGTGCGCCCGTGCTCGTACCCGTACCCGTACCAGCGGCCTTGCGCCGCGCCGCACCCGCGCCCGTGCCCGCGGCCTTGCCCCGCGCCGTACCCGTCCCCGTGTCCGCACCCGCGGCCTTGCGCCGCTTCCCGCCGCCGGTCCCCGGCCGCTGCCCGGCGCGGAGCCGCCGCCCAGGGTGCGGGAGACGGCGAGGGTGCCGGCGACGGCCGCCACCACCGCGGTGTGCTGGTGGTCCTGGAAGCGTTCGTCGGGGTCGTCGGAGACCGGGTCGCCGTCCCGCGGCAACAGGCCGTCCGCGTGCTGCACCCGGGCCAGCAGCTCCCAGTCGGCCGCGTCGCAGTACGGGCGGTCCAGGCAGCAGCCGACGATCATCAACTCGGCCACCAGGTCCCACTGTTCGATCTCGGCCCAGATGTCGATCCACACCGGGAGCCAGGTGGCGACGTACTCGGTCAGCTCCGGCGAAAGACCGGCCGGGTTGCCGCCCCAGTCGGTCAGGTGGAAGACCGTGTGGGTCAGCGAGTAGCCGGTCATCCAGTCGATCAGCCAGGGCTCGGGGGTGCCGCCGAGCCAGGTGGCGCGGGTGAGCGTGTCCCAGTCGTAGGCGTGCCTGCCCTGGTCGAGGCCGACGATGCGGGCGGCGTTGGCCACCGCGAGCTTGCGGTTGGGCTGCTGTTCCAGACCGCGTACGGTGCGCAGCCCGGTGGTGTGGGTCAGCAGCCGCTCCAGCGGCCGGTGCCGGTAGCCGACCCGGGTGAAGTGGGCGTACGTCTCCAGCGGGTCGCTCATCATCGGGTAGCGCAGCAGCCGTTCGTAGAGCATGTCGCCCTCGCGGAACTGCCGCCAGCAGTAGTCGAGCAGTTCGCGCGCGATGCGCAGTTCGGCGGTGCCCGCGGCGGCCTCGCGCAGCACGAGCGTGCCGGCCAGCGCCGTCTCGCCGAGCGGCTTGTACACGCTGTCCGGGTCGCCGAGGTCGGCGGTGGTGCCCTCGGGCAGCGCCCCGCGCTCGTGGTGGGTGTGCAGCCAGGCCAGCGCCTTGGAGCTGACCTGGTGTGCGGTCTGGGTGACGGACGCCGTCATGCGGGGAGCTCCAGTGCGAGCAGTCGGCGGGCGATGGCCAGATCGAGCGCGAGCCGGGGCCCGCCGCCGCCCAGCAGCTCCACGTGTTCGATCAGCGGGGGCAGTTCGATGGGCAGCGGTACGCCCTCGGCGCCGAGCAGCGCCAGCCAGCGCAGGATGTGGACGGCCGTGGGGTGGTCGCGCCGTAGCAGGGCACGGCTCGCGCCCCGGGCCAGGGCCAGCGGCGCGGCGCGGGCCGCCCGGTGCACGGCGCTGTCGAGTCCGGGCAGCGCCAGCGGCGAGAGCTGCCCCATCCGGACCGACCAGCGCTGCCAGTCGAGCCCGGCGGCCTCGGCGGCCGTGGCGGGGGCGTCGGCCGGGTAGGCGGCGCCGTGCGAGCCGGCCGCGTGCAGCCGGTCCGCGGTGTACGAACCCTCGGGCACCCGGAGCGCGTCGCGGGCGCCGGCCGTGCCGTACGCGGCGCGCAGCCGCGCGTCGGCCAACAGCGGCGCGCCCTGCGGTTCGGGCGCGCGCACCGTACCGCCGGGGGCGTCGATGATCTCGGCGACACCGCTGGCGTCGGTCCGCACGGTGGGCGGCAGGGCGTCCCCGCCGACCTCGGCGAACCGGCCGAGCACGGCGGCCATCGCCCAGTCGCGCCAGGCCACGACCCAGGGTTCGGCGGGCCCGTCCGGCGGCGGCGTCGGCGGGTTGACGGGGGGCGGGAAGACGGTGAAGGCCATGGCGACGGCCTCGGCGTCCTGCGGATGGAAGACGCTGTCGCCCAGCAGGTACGGGGCGAAGACGTCCGCTCCTACGACGCGCAGCGCGGCCAGTGCGGCCTTGGGATCTTCCGCGCGCTCGACGTGCTCGGCGACCAGCGCCGTGCCCCCGGCGCCCCGAAGGGCACCGAGGACACGGTGTGCCAGGTCGGCCGCCGATTCGGCATAGGCCGTCTGCGACCGATCAGGGGTCACTTGTCCTTGGGCTCCTTCGGCGAAAGAAGCGCAAGAAGCAGCAGGACGCCTGCTGCCTGCGGGGTGTACATCGGCGCATCGCTGAGCGGGGCCTCGGGCTCCGTCATCAGGTGGCCGATGGCTGCCGCATCGGTGGGAGTGGCGAGAAGGGACGTGGTGTGCTGAGCAAGCATTGATTGCCTCCTCAAATAGGCGTAGTCATCGCTGTCGATGACTCCTCACGACGCCCAAATTACACCCCTTTAGTCCGATTTGCTCCCTAGCTGATCCGACGCGCCGGCATATGACCCCGACCTGCGCAATCGGCCTAGTCGCAAGCCATACGAGACGGATGCACCGTCAATTACTGAGCCCTAAAGAGAACGTTGTAAGAAAAAGGAGCGGGCCGGCCGCGGCGGCGGTCCAGTCGGCTGCGGCGGGGCCGGGGGTGCGGAGCGGGCGGCCCGGGGTGCAGGTGGGCCGCCACTCCCCAACCCGCCCCGGGTTCCCCGGGCGAGCCACCGGCCACCGCCCCTCACGCACCCAACTCACCTGATGCACAAGACAGTTGGCCGGTAAGGCCAGGCCCGTACGATCAGCCGCGCACCCACCACGACCTGCTGTCCGTCAGCAGCGCGCGCACCTCGGGGTCGCGGACCGCGTCCGTGGTGTCGGTGGCGCGGGCCGTGATCTGGTGCCAGCGGCCCGGGCGGGCGCCGAGCGAGGCGGGCGTGACGGCCTGCTTGCCGCGCGCGGAGCGCACCTCACGCCCGTCCACGTACCAACGCACCGCGGCCGACGCCGGCACCTGGACGCGCACCCGCTGGCCCCGGGTCAGCGGCCGGTCGGTGGGCACCGTGCTGGCCACCACGGAGGCGTGCCGGTAGAAGCCGGCGATCATCGCCTCGCGCCCCGGCAGGTTGAACTCGCGCCCCAGGGTCCGCATGATCGAGTTCTCGGTGGGGCGGTTCAGCCCGCGCGCGAAGTAGCCGCCGCCCTCGTACGCGCCGACCGTGCCGCCGTCCGGGGACTGCTGGCCGAGCCAGCGGTGCCACTTGGTGCGCTGCGCCGCCATCGCGGACGCGCTCAGCGTGCTGCTGTTGGGCTCGCCGGGCTCGGGGCCGGTGTAGGTGCTGTCCTCGTCGTAGAAGTACTCGTCGGCGAGCTTGCCGAGCGAGTGGCCCGTCTCGTGCACCGCGATCTGCCCCGAGCGCGGGTCGTCGGACGAGACGGTGGCTATGCCGTCGTAACCGGGCCCCGAGACCACGTCGTTGTAGCCGGCGCCGCCGTACTTGGTGGAGTTGCTGACCACGATGACCAGGTCCGCCGCCGGCGCCTTCGCCGCGTACGCCTCCACCTTGTCGGTGTCCACGCACAGCAGCCGTTCCATGTCGCTGCACCAGAAGTACGAGCTCAGCGCGGTGTCCTTGACCACCGACTTGACCGGGTCGCCGGAGACGCCGGACTCGCGGGAGACCGCGTCCACCGCCCACACGTTGAACAGCCCGCGGTAGGCGTCGTACGGCGCGACGGAGGAGATCTGCTGCCACTTCGCGCGCGCCGCGGTGTGGAAGTCCTCCTGCTGGGCCGCGGTGTAGCCGTCTCCGATGACGACGACGTCGAGCTTGTCCGCGGTGGAACCGCTCTCCACGATCGGGGTGACGTCGCCGTCCGCGGCCCGCGCCGCGGGGGCCAGCGGGGCAGCGGCCCGGGCGATGCGCGCGGGCGTGGCCGCCGGCACCTGCACGTGCCGGCCGTGGCTGCCCGGCCCGCTGAAGTACTCGACCCGGTGGGCCCGCCCGTCCCCGCTGGACCCGCCAGCCCCACTGGCCCCCTTGGCCGCGGCGGCCCCGCCGGCCGCACTCGCCGTGCCGGCCAACAGCGCCACCGCACTCACCCCGGCGACCAGCGCGGCGGTACGAACCCGGACTCGTCTGGACATACGCAACTCCCCCAGAGCAGTAAGCAACTCGTTAAGTGAAATTAAGTTGCCGCTCAACGTAGGGGCGCGGCGGGCGCCAGGCAATGGGTCGGGCGGGAGTTCGTACGCCCCCTCCTGCGGCTACGCCTCCCCGCGGGCCAGTCGCAGCAGGCGGTCCAGGACCGCGCTGCCGCCCGCGCGCACGCCGTCGTGCTCGTACTCGTTGGTGACCCAGGTGCGCAGGCCGCGGATGGCGGCGGCGGTGCGCAGCGCGTGCTCGGTGTCCACGAACAGGTCGTCGTGGTAGACGGCCGCGGCCACCGGCACGGTGTTGCGGGCCAGTTGCTCCACGTCGTACAGCGGGCCCCAGCCGGTGCGGGCGGCCAGCAGGTGCGCCGTCTCGCGCAGCGGGCGCAGCCCGGGCTGCACGTCGAGCATCCACGGGTGCACGCTCTCGCCGGTGAACAGCACCGGGTCGCCGGCCGCGAGCGCGCCCACCGCGTCGAAGCCGGGGAACTCGGCCCGCACCCGGTGCGCCGACCAGTCGGTGGCGCGGCCGTCCTGCGCGTAGATGGCCTCGTGCAGCAGCGTGTAGAGCGGGCTGGTGGTGCGGCTGAGCACCGCGGCCACCTGTTCGCCGAAGCGGTCGCTCAGCCGCGGCCCGTCCACGGTCTCCGCGAACGCGTCCTCCAGCAGGTAGTGCAGCCGGTGCGAGCCGTCGCCGCTGCCGAGCAGGATGCCGAGCTGCTGGAACGCCTCGGGGGTGAGCACGGTGCCGTCCGGCAGCACCTCCTCGTGGTCGGCGAGGTGGCGCACGATGCGGGCCGCGGCCACCGCGTCGCCCGGGTAGCGCGCGTAGTGGGCCAGCGACTTGTGCGCCATCCGCGGGTAGGCGGCCCGGTAGACGGCGTCCGCGTCCGCGGCGAGGTCAGGCAGCCCGCCGGTGATCAGCGCGGTCGCGATCCCCTCCGGCGCGTACGAGAGGTAGCTGACCGTGCAGAAGCCGCCGAAGCTCTGGCCGAGCACGGTCCACGGGGCGCCGCCGGTGAGCCGGGCGCGGATGGCCTCGCAGTCGCGGACGATGGCGTCGGCCCGGAAGTGGGCGAGGTAGTCGGCCTGTTCGGCGGGGGTGCCGCGGAGCGGCAGGGTCTGCCGGGTCGCGGGCGTGGAGCGGCCGGTGCCGCGCTGGTCGAGCAGGAGCACCCGGAACTCCTGCACGGCCCGGCCGAGCCAGCCGCCGGTGCCCACCGGCCGGTCGGCGGGGAAGCCCGGGCCGCCCTGGAGGAACAGCAGCCAGGGCAGCTCGTCGCGGGCGGCGAAGCGGGCGGCCGCGACCACTTCGCGGGCGTAGACCTGGAGGTGTTCGCCGTCCGGTGCAGCATGGTCGAGCGGGAGGTCGAAGAGGTGATCGGTGAGGACCAGCCCCGGCTGGCGTACGGTCACATGGGGGGCGATCACGTTCGACATCGTTCCATCCTCACGTAAAAGAATTTGAGTAAGTGAATTTAACTCCTCGATCAAACTACCTGCGGGAGACGAGGCACGGTGGCTGACAAGAGCGCCCGGGCGGCGGGGGACGCGACCCCTCGCCGCGGCACGGGTACGGGGCGCGCCCGCACATCCGGGGACGGCGCCGGCCGGGGGCGCGGGGCCCCCGCCACGCCCCCCGCGCGCGGGGCGGAGCAACCCGCCGCGGCGGACGTGCCCGACGTGCCTCGCGCGCGGGCGGGCGCGGGGCGGGCCTCCGCAGCCCCAGCCCCGGCCAAGACCCCTCCCCGAGCCACGTCCGGCGCCACGCCCGGGCGGCCGGGCCGGCGCCCCCTCGAACCGATGGGCGCCGAGGACGACCCGACCGCCCCGCGCGCCATCGGGCGCCGGGTGCTGCGGCTGCGCACCGCCCACGGCTTCACCCAGCGCCAACTGGCCGAGCCCGCCTACACCGCCGCCTACGTCTCCACGCTGGAGGCCGGCCGGGTGCGGCCGTCGGAGGCCGCGCTGCGGCACCTCGCCGAGCGGCTGGGGGTCAGCCCCGAAGAGCTCGCCACCGGCCGCTCCCCGCAGGCGGCGACCGAGGTGCGGCTCGGCCTGACCGACGCCCGCCGCACCCTGGCCACCGGCGGGGCCGACGACGCGGCCGGCGCCTTCACCGCCCTGCTCGACCAGGCCGGCGAACTCGGCCTGCCGGCCGAACGCGCCACGGCCCTGATCGGGCTCGGCGACTGCGCCCTGGAGAGCGGCGAACTCGGCACCGCCAGGGAACGGTACGAGGCGGCCGAGCACCTCCTCGCGGACGAGCCGCTGCCGCGCCGGGTGCCGGCCATCCGCGGCCGGGCCACCGCCCACCTGCTCGCCGGCGAGCTGCGGTACGCCTGCTACCTGCTGGAGAGCGCGCTGGACGAGCTCAACGCGTCGGGGCTGCACGACCCCGGTGCGCTGCTTCTGCTGTACACCGCCTCCATCGCCCCGTACATGGACATGGGCGCGCACGCCAGGGCCGCCCAGGCCGCCGAAATGGCGCTGGCGCTGGCGCCGCGGGTCGCCGATCCGGTGCTCGTCGCCGGGATGCACCGGGGCGTGGCCCGCACGCTCATCGCCGCCGGCCGGATCGCCGAGGCGGACGCCGCCCTCGCCAAGGCCCAGGACCTCTACCAGCAGTTGCAGATCCACACCGACCTGGCGCACTGCCACTGGATGCGCGGCTACGTGCACGCCCAGGACGGCGACCTGGCCCGCGCCGAAGACGAACTCCGCATCGCCCGCACCATGCTGGAGTCCAAGCGGGCCGCGCTCTTCACCGGCCAGGTCGAGGTGGAACTCGCCGACGTGCTCCGCCGCCGCGGCAAGTCCACCGAAGCCGAATCCCTGCTCCACCCCCTCCTCACCCCCACCCCACCGACCGCCCCCGCGCGCGAGGGCTCGGCACGCGAAGCCCCGGTACGGGAGGACACCGCACGCGACGACTCCGCACGGGACGACTCCGTACGGGGGGATTCCGCAGCGGACGGGCGCGGGGACGCGGGCGGGCGCGGGGGCGGCGCCTCCGTGGGGACGGCCGGTGGTGGGCTGAGCGCCGAGCGGGGTGCGGTGCACGCCGGTGGGGCGCACCGGCTGCTCGGGCTGATCGCGGAGGAGCGCGGCGACACCGAGGCCGCGGAGGAGCACTACTGCGCCGCGCTCTCGCTCTTCGAGCGCACCGGCGCGGCCGGCGACCTCGCCGACCTGTGTCGGCTGCTCGGGGACCTGCTGCGCCGCACCGGCCGGGTGGAAGCGGCCCTGGACGCCTACCGCACCGGCCTGGGCCACCGGGCCGCCCCCGGCACCACCACCCTGGGCCCGGCCCCGGCCGGCCCCCCGGTCTGAGCCGGGGCGGCGGGGGCAGCGAGGAGATCGGTGGCAGGGCCGGCGACGGGGCCCGGTGAGGGGCCGGGCGAGCCGGCAACGGAGTACGAGGACGGGCGGGGCCGCGGCGTGGGGCCGGCCGGTGCGACCGGGCAGCGGGCCCGGGCGGCGAGTCCAAGCGCCAGGCCCGGTCGGCGGACCGGGCAGCGCGCCGGGCGGCGGGCCCGGGCGCCCCGTTCGAGCGCCAAGCCGGGTCAGCGCGGCCAGTCGGCGGAGCCGGGCAGCGGGACCGGGAGCCAGGCCCGGCAGCGAGCCCGGCCCGGGCTCAGGCGGAGAGGGGTTCGGCGGCCTCGTCGATCGCCGTGGGGAGGTCGGGGTAGACCTCGAAGAGCCGCCGCACGCCCAGGGCGGCCAGCACCCGGTTGACGTGGGAGCCGTCCACGGCGCCCTCGGCGGGCAGTATCAGACGCAGCCGCCCCGAACACGACCGCATCAGCCGGCGGGCCGCAATGAGCACGCCCACCCCGCTGGAGTCGCAGAACCGCACCTCGCCCAGGTCGAGCACCAGACTCCGGCGCCCCTCGGCCACCGCGTCGTGCACGTGCTGACGGACCGCGGGCGAGGTCACCAGGTCCATCTCGCCGGAGACCCGGAGCACCGCCCACCCCTCCTGTTCGACTTCCCACACCTTCAACGTCACGCGCCCGAAGCCCCTTCCTCGTCCGCCCGTCGGAAATCCGCAAACCGGAATTGACTGCTCCTGGAGCGGCTGCCCCTGCGCCACGCCACGAAACCCCGGAGCACCAGCCGAACCATCCGGCTCCGTCGACCCTATGCCCCGCTACGGCACATCAGCCCCAAAAATCCGGTCACACCGCGATAACACATCGACACAACCGCACGTCAACGGCGGGTGTCGAGCCCAGCGGCACGTGCCGTGCCGGCCGCCCCGGGGCCGTACCCACCGGGTCGGCCGTACCGGCAACACGGGCCCGTACGAGGGGCATCGACCGCACGAACCGCGCCGGTCGTACGGACAGTGCCGATCGCCATACCATCCGCAACCACCCGGTAGGCGGACGTTGCCGCAAAGCCGCCTCGCTCTCATCGCTGCGGACTACATTCGGGGAGACGTCGGCGTACGACCGGGGACAGGCATCGGGAACGCAGGGGGCCACATGACGCAGGAGGCACCGCCTCGCTGGGATCGCAAGATGCAGCAGCGCCTCGCCCGCGGGGAGGCCGCCGCACTCGGCGAGCTCTACGACCGCTTCGCGTCCCTGGTGCACCACCTCGCGTACCGCGTCCTCGGTGAGCAGGAGGCGGCCGACCGGATCACCCGCGACGTGTTCGCGCACGTCTGGGAGAACCCGGACGCCTTCGACCCCAAGCAGAGTTCCCTGCGGTCCTGGATCGCCACGCTCACCCACCGGCAGGCCGTGTACCGGCTGCGCCAGGCCAAGACCAACGCGGCGGCCGAGGCCGCGGGCACCGGTGGCGCGGTCGGCGCTGACCCGCAGAGCGCCGAGAACGTCGAGACCTCGATCCGCAACGCGTCCGCCGCCGCCCGCGCGGACTACATCGTGACCGCCATGCCGGCCCCGCTGCGCGCCGCGCTCGAACTCGCCTACCGGGAGCGGCAGGACTACCGGCAGGCCGCCGCCGCGCTCGGGGTCACCGAGGACGAGGCCAGACGGCGCCTGCGGCTCGGCCTGCAACTGCTCTCCACCGCCAACGACGTCGCCCCGCAGGCCGTCTCGCCGCCCGGATACGGACCGGGTCGGTGAGCGGGCCTGGCGAGCCGGGCCGCATCAGCCCGGACGACGACGGCGAACCCGGCCCCACCGGGCGCCCCCGCATACCCGCGCCGCGCGCGCCGGCCGAGGACGGCGGGCACTGGCCCGGCCGTCCCGCCGGGCGCCGCGAGGCACCCGACCGCACCCAGCCTTCCGGCACACCGCCACGGGCCGCCGGAGCTAAGGCCACCCCACGACCGACGGAGCCCACGGCGGATGCACTTACCCCGACGAGACCAGCGCCAGCCACCCCACCCGCGGCAGCCGAACCCCCCACGGCAGCCCCGGACACAGCGGGCCCTGACCCAACCGGCTCAGGCACAACGGGCCCGGCAAGAGACGCCGCAGCACAGGGCGACGCCGCGGAAGGCGATCCCGTGAGCCGGGACGCCGGCCACGGCGAGGCGCCCGGATCGCCCGCCGCCCCGGACGCCCTCTCCCACCAGGTACTGAAGTCGCTGCTCGGCGCCTGGGCGCTGGCCGCCTGTTCGGCCGATGAGATCGCGGCCGTCGACCAGCACCTGGACCAGTGCACCCCGTGCTCCGACGAGGCGGATCGGCTGCGCCGCGCGGTCGGGCTGCTGCACACCGAGGAGAACCTGGACCTCGATCCGCGGCTCCGCTCCCGGGTGCTCGCCGGCTGTCTCGGCCGCCGCCCGGCGCGCATTCCGGTGCCCGAGTGGGCGGCGCCGTACGACGCGGAGACCGCCCGGCTCGACGCGCTGATCGGCGACATGGGCGAGGCGGAGTGGCGGGCGCAGGTCCCGCTGCGCTGGAACGACGGGGCGCGGGCCCAGGAGCGGGACACCACCGTCGCCGGCGTCATCGGCCATCTACTGGCCGTCGACGGGATCGTGGCCGGCGCCATCGGACTGCCCGACCCGCTCGGCCCGGGCGCGCCGACCTCGCCGCTGGCCCGTACCGAGGCGTACTGGCGCGACGCGCCCGCCCACCTCGCCCGGCTGACCCGGCGCGGCACCCGGCCCGCCGGCATCCTGCCGCGGCCCGCCAACCGGCCGGCCAGACCCGATCCCGCGCGGCCGGCGGAGCCTCGGCCCGGCGCGGTCCGCGAGCCGTGGCGCCGGCAGGGGCACGCACTGGTGCGGACCGTGTCGTTCGCCACCCGCGGCGCCAGCCAGCTCTCGGTGCCCTACGGCGAGTTCGCGCTGCCGCTGCGCGATTCGTTCCTGGACCGCGCCTTCGAGTGCTGGGTGCACGCCGGCGACATCGCGGAAGCGGTGGACTATCCGTACGACCCGCCGGCCGCGGCCCATCTGCACCTGATGATCGACCTGTGCGCGCGGCTGCTGCCCCGGGCGCTCGCCGAACGCCGGCAGTGCGGGCTCGCCAGCCCGCCGCGCCATCTCGACCGGCCCGGGACGCCGAGTCGCTCCCTGCACCTGGAGATCGAGGGGCACGGCGGCGGCCACTGGTACATCGCGCTCGACTCGCCCACCGCGACGCCGGCCGTCGAGGAGCAGGTGGCCCACATCGCGCTGGACCGGGAGGAGTTCTGCCAGTTGGTCGCGGGCCACGTGCCGCCGCTGGACGCGGCTGCCGGCCAGGTCGGCGACCCGGAGGCGATCCGCGACGGGCTGCGCACCGCCGCCACGCTCTCCCGCCTGTAGCCGCCCGGGGCGCGGGACGACGGGGCGAGGGCGGGAGCGGCGGAGGCGGGTGGGCCCAGCGGCCGGGCCACGCCCCGCCAGCCGGGTTGCCGCCGCGCGCCCGCCGGCCGGGCGGCTGCCGTACGCGCACCGGGCGCGGACCCGTCGGCCGAGTGGCTGCCGTACGTCCCGCCGGGCGGGTTCCCGCCGCCGGGGGGGGGGGGGGGGGGGGGCCCCCGCGGGGCGGGGGGGGCCCCGGGGGGGGGGGGGGGGGGGGGGGCGCGCGGGGGGGG
>NZ_JBEHZD010000238.1:0-11242 GCF_040240285.1 Streptomyces sp. HSW2009
CGGGCGCCGTGGAGCTGCTGGTGCGGGACCGCCCCTGGCCGACCGTCGACCGGCCCCCGGGGGGCCGCGGGGGCGCGGGGGGGGGCACCCGCCCCCCCCCCCCCCCGCACGCCCCCAAACCCCCCCCCCCCCCCCCCCCCGCCGCCCCACCCACGTCCCCGCTCGGTCTGGCCCAGCCCACCCGATCCCGCCGCACCCGCATCCCAGCCCGCCTGGCTGCCGCCGCACCCGTACCCCCGCCCGGTCCACCCGGCCTGGCCGCCGCCCCACCCGCATCCCGCCCGGTCCGTTCGTCCGGGCCGCCGCACCGCTCTCCGCCCCCGCCCGGCCGTCGGCTACGGTCAGCCCCATGGAGCCGTCGGGACCACCGCAACCGTCCGGAACTGTCGTGCACCTGCGCGGGGTTGGCCGGCGCTACGGGCTGCGCGGTCCCTGGGTGCTGCGTGGTGTGGACCTCGTCGTGCCGCGCGGGTCGCTGGTGCGCGTCGAAGGCACCAACGGCACCGGCAAGTCGACCCTGCTGCGGCTGGTCGCCGGCATCGACCGGCCCACGACGGGCCGGGTCGGCGGCCGGCCGAGGACTGCGTACGTACCCGAGCGGTTCCCGGCCGCGCTGCCCTTCACCGCCACCGACTACCTGGTCAGGATGGGCCGGGTGCACGGCCTGGGTCGGCAGCGGGCGGCGCGGGCCGCTGGGGAGTGGCTGGAGCGTTTCGGGGCCGCCGGCCATGCCCGTACGCCGCTGGCCGAGCTGTCCAAGGGCACCAGTCAGAAGGTGGCCGTGGCCCAGGCGCTGCTGGCCGACCCCGAGTTGCTGGTGCTCGACGAGGCGTGGACCGGGCTCGACCAGCGGGCCAGGGCGGAACTCGACCGCGCGGTGGCGGCGCGGGTCGCCGCCGGTGGCGCGGTGGTCTTCGTCGACCACGACCCGCTGCGGCTCGCCGGCGCGCCCGACGCCGTCTACCGCATCCAGGGCAGCGGCCTCGCCCCGGCGCCGCAGGGCATGGGCTCCGCCACCACCGCAGTCCCCTCAGCCCCCACCGGCCACACCGACCCCGTCGGCTCTGCCGCCCGCCCCGGCCCCCTGGTGCTGATCGAGGTGGCGGGGCCGCCGGGCGCCGTGCCGCCGAGCGGGCTGCCCGGCGACCCCGAGGTGGCCGGCGCACCAGGCGGCGGCAGCGCGCTGACGGTGCCGGCCGCCCACTCCGACGCCGTGTTGCGCGCCCTGCTCACGGCCGACCCGCCGTGGCACGTCCGCGCGGTGACCCCACTCCGCGACCGCCCGCGGACCGGGCCGCCCCCCACCCGCGGCCCGAGCGGGCCCCAAGGCCCGGGGGAAGAGTCGGAAACACCGGACGGCACAGAAGGAGAGGCCCGCCCGTGACCGCCCTGCTGCGCTACCAACTGGAACTGCTGCTCCGCTCGCACCGCTGGCTGCCGCCGCTGCTGCTGTACGCGTTGTTCCTGGTCATCGGCGTGCAGTCAGGCCAGCCGATCCTTGACTCGCGCGGCTACACGGCCGCCGGTCTGCTGCCGGTGGCCGCCTGGTGGGTGCGGGTGTGCACGAGCGGCGACTCGCCGGCGGCCCGGCACGTGGCGGCTGCGGCGACCAGCCCGGCCCGGGTCCAGTTGGCCTGCGTACTCACCGCGCTGCTGTGTTCGCTCGGGCTCGGCGTGCTGGCCACCGTGGTCGTCGCCCGGATCAGCAGCCCGCACAGCGCCGACCACCAGGTCGCCGTGCCGGTGGGGGAGGCGACGGCCAGCGGGCTGCTGGCCGCGCTCGCCTGCGCCCTCCTCGGCACGGCCGTCGGCGCCCTGTGCAACTGGCCGTTGGTGCGCCGCCCCGGCTGGGGCCTGCTGGCCACGGCCCTGCTCGCGCTGCTGGCCCTGGTGTGGGCCGCGTCGCCGGCCTACGCGGCCGCCCACGACCTGGTCACCGGCTCGCACAGCGGCGCCGTACCGCTGCCGTTGCTGCCCTGCCTGCTCGCCGCCCGGATCTGCGCCGCGGCCACGGCGCGGGCGTGCGCGGCGGCGGGGCGGCGGGGGTAGCGGCGCCGTACGCGGCCCATCCGACACCGTCCGTACGAGCCGGGCGCCGGCCCGGGAGCCACCCGCGGCCCTCTCCACCGGCGGATGCGCCCCGCCCCGCCCGCTCAGCGCCAAGGCCCCGTGATGGCGAACGTCGTCCCCGGCGTGTAGCAGTTGACGTACAGGGTGCGCCCGTCCGGGGCGAAGGTGACGCCCGCGAACTCGCCCCAGGCCGGGGCCTGCGGGGTGCCGATGTTCTGTCGGCCGCGGGCCACCGGGTGGACCTCGCCGCGGCGGGAGAGGGCGAAGACGTGCTGGGCCCCGTCGCCGTCCTCGCCCACCATGAGGCCGCCGCCGGGGGCGAGCGCGATGTTGTCGGGCGCCTCGCCGGGCAACTGCACGTCGGTGTCCGGGCCGAAGACGACGATCAGGGTGAGGCGGTTGTGGTGCGGGTCGTACCGCCACACCTGGCCGTGGTGGTCGGCGGCCGAGCCCTCGCGGGCGCGCGCGTAGCTGGAGACGAAGAACACGCCGGTGCCGCCCCAGTAGCAGCCTTCGAGCTTCTGCGCGTGGGTGATGCCGCCCTTGCCGAAGTCCTGGAACCGGATCGGGGTCCGCCTGGCCAGCGGGTCGGGCACCGGCACCCACGCGATGTCGTCGAAGACCGTGCCGGGCTCCCTGACCACCGACAGGTCGGGCACGCCGGGCACCCGCATCGCCTCCAGCACCCCGCCGGCGCGCAGCGAACCGCGCCCGCCGCGCGGCTTGTTGGGCAGCAGCCGGTAGAAGAGGCCGAAGGGCCGCTCGAAGGCGTCCTCGGTCTCGTACACGACGCCGCGCCGCGGGTCGATCGCGACCGCCTCGTGCTGGAACCGCCCGAGCGCGGTGAGCGGCACCGCGCCGGTGCGCTGCGGGTTGTACGGGTCGACCTCGAAGACGAAGCCGTGGTCCTTGGTGTAGCCGTTGGTGCCGGCCAGGTCCTCGGTCTCCTCGCAGGTCAGCCAGGTGTGCCAGGGGGTGCGCCCGCCGGCGCAGTTGACGGCGGTGCCGGCGATGGCGACCCGCTCGCTGAGCACCCGGTCGCGTGGGTCGAGGGCGAGCGTGGTGCAGCCGCCCATGGCCGTCGGGTCGTAGGTCAGGCCCGGTACGGCGGGCACCCGGACGGCGGCGTTCGGGCGGTTCTCGTGGTTGCGGACCAGCCGGGTGTGCGCGCGGCCGTAGGCGGCGGGTCCGGGGTGGCCGGGGGAGCCGGGGAAGGCCGCCATGCCGTCGTGGTTGCTGGGCACCGGGCCCTCGCCGGATCGCAGCGGGTCGCCCTCGCGGGACAGCACGCGGTAGCGGAACCCGGCCGGCAGGTCGAGCAGGCCGTCGGGGTCGGGGAGCAGTGGGCCGTAGCCTCCGGGGCCGTCGCCACCCGGCGCGGCGGCTGCCGCCCCGGCGAAGAGGGCTTCGAAGGACCCGGCGAAGGCGATGCCCGCCCCCAGCGCTCCGGTACGGGCCAGGACCTGACGTCGTGTCGTGGACATACGGTGACTCCCTGCTGGCGAACAGGTGACGTAACCGCATGTGTGTACCACGCAGCAGACCGTACGGGAACCAGCCGCGCGTGACCGCGCCCGGCCGACCGATCCGCCGAACTGTCACCCGGGAGGCACGGGCTCCAGGGCCCCGGCCGGCCCCTTGCCGCGGCATGCGTTCCGCAGGGCATCAACTCGTCGCGTACGAAGGGGAGTTGGTTATTCCACGGCAGTGGGCCGGAGCCCCTTCCCCGCCGCCCCGACTCCGCGGCCGGAGCCCATCCCGCCCCCGAAACTCCGCGGCCGGAGACAAACCCACTCCGCCGCGCGGGCCGCTTCCGGCGGGTGGGCCACCCGCCCCGCGAGCCGCCTCCGCCGCGACGGGCCACCTCCGCCGTGACGGGCCACCTCCGGCGGGCAGACCACCTCCGGCGGGTGAGCCGCTGCCGGCGCGTCAGCCACCCGCCGCGCGCGGGCCGCCCCGAGCCCCGCGCCCGAGCCCCGCCCGCAAGGCCCCGCTCCCTACCCCGCCACCTCGGTCAGCCCCTTCGCGTCCCGGGCCAGGGCCGTCAGCCGGGATATCGCACGGAAGTACTTCTTCCGGTAGCCGCCGTTGAGCATGTCCTCGCTGAAGAGCTGGTCGAAGGGGACGCCGGAGGCCAGCACCGGGACCTCGCGGTCGTAGAGCCGGTCGGCGAGGACGACCAGGCGCAGTGCCGTCGACTGGTCGGGCACCGGCGTCACGCCGGTCAGGCAGACCGCGTGCAGGCCGTCGGTCATCGCCCCGTACCGGCTGGGGTGGACCGTGGACAGATGCGTGAGCAGCGCGCCGAAGTCGTCGAGCGAGGCGCCGCGGGTGCGCTGGGCGACCTCGGTGACGGTGGCGTCCGCGTACGGTTCGGGCGCCGCCGGCAGGCCGCGGTGCCGGTAGTCGTCGCCGTCGATGCGCAGCGGCTGGAAGTGCGCCGACAGGCCCTGGATCTCGCGCAGGAAGTCGGCGGCGGCGAACCGGCCCTCGCCGAGCTTGCCCGGCAGCGTGTTGGAGGTGGCGGCGAGCGCCACGCCCGACTCGACCAGCCGTGACAGCAGGCTGGAGACCAGCACCGTGTCGCCTGGGTCGTCGAGTTCGAATTCGTCGATGCACAGCAGCCGGTGCCCGCTCAGGGTGCGCACCGTCTCCTGGAAGCCCAGCGCGCCGACCAGGTTCGTCAGCTCCACGAAGGTGCCGAACGCCTTCTGCTCGGGGGCGGCCGGGGTGGCGTGCCACAGCGAGGCCAGCAGGTGGGTCTTGCCGACGCCGTACCCGCCGTCCAGGTACACGCCGCGCGGGCCGCCGGGCGCCTTGGTCTTTGCCGTACGCCGGAACCAGCGCCTGCGCCCGCCGTCCGCCGCGCTCGCCCCGCCGCCCAGGCCCGCGGCGAAGGTGCGCAGCACGCGCACGGCCTCGGCCTGGCTGGGCTGGTTCGGGTCGGGCAGGTAGTTGTCGAAGCTCACCACGCCGAAGCGGGGTGGCGGCACCATCTCGGCCACGAGTTGGTCGGCGGGGACGCGGGGGGCGCGGGAGGTCAGCGCGAGCGGGCCCTCGTGCGTCGCCGCGCTCCCTATTCGGGAGGCGGACCGGGAACCTGCGGCTGAGTCGGAGGTGGAAGACACAGCCGTCCAGCCTAGCCGCTGCCCACCGGGGCCCTGCACGCCAAGCGACCCATGTCACACTGCGCCCATGCGACGCCTGTTCCCCACACCATCCGTTCCGTCGAATTCTCCAGCCGGCTCCTGGTCGCTGGAAGAGCTGGCCGACGCGTACGCCTATCCGGGTGAGATCGACGCCGCGGACGGGCTCGTGGGCCTGGGTGAGAGGCCGGGGGAGGGGGCGGGTGTCGGGCCCGTCGGGACGGGGCCGGTCGCGGGCTCCGTGGCGGGTTCCGTGGCCGGCCACGCGGCGGCTGTCGGAGGCGCGGGCGCCGCCGTCGCGACCCGCGCACGGACCCCCTGGCTGCGGGCGAACATGGTCTCCTCGCTGGACGGCGCCGCCCACCACGAGGGCCGTTCCCAGCCGCTCTCCTCGGACGCCGACATGCGGATCTTCGGGGTGCTGCGCGGCCTGGCCGACGCGATCGTGGTCGGCGCGCAGACGGTGCGCCAGGAGGGGTACCGGCCGGCAAAGGCGCGGGAGGCGTTCGCGGCCCGCAGGGCGGCGCTCGGGCAGCCGCCGGCGCCCGCCATCGCCGTCGTCAGCGCCAGCCTGGACCTGGACTTTTCGCTCCCGCTGTTCACCGCGCCGCTCACGCCGACGCTGGTGGTCACGGGCGCCGCGGCGCCGGCGGACCGGGTGGCTGCGGCCCGGGCGGCCGGGGTCGAGGTGGTGCGGGCCGGGCAGGGCGCCGGGGTCGATCCGACGCTCATCAAGGGCGCGCTGGCCGAGCGCGGCATGACCCGGCTGCTCACCGAGGGCGGGCCGCGGCTGCTGGGGCAGCTCGTGGCCGCGGGCGCGCTCGACGAACTGTGCCTCTCGGTGGCCCCGCTGCTGGTGTCGGGAACGGCCGCCCGAGTGGTGAACGGACCCCCGCTCAGCGTGCCGGAACGCTTCGCTCTCGCCTCCGTCATCGAGGAGGACGGTTTTCTCTTCACCCGCTACCGTCGGTTCTGACAAACAGCGGAATTTACCGTTCCGGTTAGCTTCTGCTGGGCAGACTTGTGTCACGCGGTCCCGTCAGGGCACGCGCAGGATGGTTTCTGTTGGGCCGCATGGGCCCAAGGAGGAAGAAGGGCGTCCGTCGTGTTCACGAGCGTATTGATGATCGAGCAGCCCCTGACACCCGTGGACGTGGACTTCGTCGCCTCGCTGCACGGCGACGACTCCGTCTCCTTCATCGTGCTCATGCAGCCGCGCGGCGACCAGGACCGGCTGTTGCGCGCCATCGACGATGTCGCGCTCGGCGAGTTGGACCGGGCCGTGCAGGAGGCCGAGACCCCCGAGGGCCGCACCGACGGGCTGCCCGCCGAGCGCGCCCTCGCCCACTCGCTGGAGGCGCTACGGGCCACCGGCAGCGAGGCGGTCGGCCAGATCGTCCAGCGCCACCCGCTGGACCTGCTGCGCTCCGTGGTGGAGGAGACCGGCGCGGACGAGGTGATCGTGTTGACCGCCCCGCACTTCGTGGAAGAGTTCTTCCACCGCGACTGGGCGTCCAGGGCCCGGCACAAGGTGGGCGTCCCGGTGCTCAAGCTGTTCGCGCACGCGGCGGACGAGCCGGCGGACGGTTCCGCCGCCGGCCCGGGTGACGGTTCCGCCGACGGCTCGGCGGGCGGGGGCCGACCGGGCCCGTCCTAGCCCACCGCCGGCTCCCGGACACCCCACACGAACGTTTCTGCGGGGGCGCTGCCGGCTTGTTCGCTTGCTCGGCTGTCCGCCCCTGTGTCCGTCCCTGTGCCCGTCTGCTGCCGGCTGCCCGACGACCTGCCTGCCGGCCGGTACCTGTCTGCCGGCCGGCGCGCCAGCCTGATCCGTCTTCGGGCCCGCCCGCCGGCCGGTCTGCCGGCTGCCTCCTTGCCCGCCGCACCGCCGCACCGCAGCCCCGCCGGCCGCACCTGTCTGCCGACCTGCCCCGGGCCCGTCGCCCGCCCCGGCCCCGTACGCGGCGGGCCCCGCCCGCTCCGTACGCGGCTGGCCGCGCTGCCCGTACGCCCGTACGCGCCGGCCCGGCCCGTACGCCGCCGGCCCCGCCTTCGTGACGACGCCTCCCGCGCGCGTGCGGGAGGCCCATCGGAGCCGAGGCGTCCGAGCTCATTGCCCCGGTATCCCCCCGCACCCCGCGCGCGCGGGCGACGTGGCCGGTGCTCCGGCAGCCGGCCGGCCCGCCGCGGCCGGCGACGACACCGCACACCCGGACGCCGCCGCGTACGAACCGGACGGAGTTCCCCACGACGGCAGCGGCGCCCCCACCGGCGACCCGGCCGCACCGGAGCCGGCGGCAACCGACCCGACGGGGGACCGGCCAACCGCCGCCACCGCGACCGAAACCACCACCCCGGCGGACGCCGCCGACCACCCCGAGACCGACCACCCCGAGACCGGCGGCACCGCCGACGAGGGCGCCGAGGCCGGCACCGTCAACGACGGCCACGCCGAGACCGACCCCACCGCGACGGACCACGCCGATCCCGACCGGGCAGCAGCCGACGGAACCGGCACCGCCCACCACGACGTCCGGCACATCGCGGTCGACGACCCCACCGACGACCCCACCGACGGAGCAGCCGACGGCGCGGGCGCGGTGCCCGCCGCCGAGCCGCACACCGAGCACCCGCTCGCCTCGTACGTGCTGCGGGTCAACGGCACCGACCGGCCCGTGACCGGCGCCTGGATCGGCGAGTCGCTGCTGTACGTGCTGCGCGAGCGGCTCGGTCTAGCGGGGGCCAAGGACGGCTGTTCGCAGGGCGAGTGCGGGGCCTGTTCGGTGCAGGTGGACGGGCGGCTGGTGGCCTCCTGCCTGGTGCCGGCGGCGACCACCGCCGGGGCCGAGGTGCGCACCGTGGAGGGGCTTTCCGCCGACGGCCAGCCCTGCGACGTGCAGCGCGCGCTGGCCGCTTCGGGCGCCGTGCAGTGCGGCTTCTGCGTCCCCGGGCTCGCGATGACCGTGCACGACCTGCTTGAGGGCAACCACGCGCCCAACGAGCAGGAGACCCGACAGGCCATCTGCGGCAACCTCTGCCGCTGCTCCGGCTACCGGGGCGTGCTCGACGCGGTCAGCGACGTGGTCGCCGGTCGGGAGGCAGCCGCCGCGGCCGAGGACGCCGCCGCGCACGAGGCCGCCCAGGCGCCCGCCCCGTCCGCCGGCCCCGTGCACCACCAGGCACTGCCCCACGACGGGCCGCAGGCCCCGCGGCACGAGCCGCCCCACCCGGGCGTGCCGCACCAGGCCGAAGCCCCCGACCCCGCCGCGTACCAGGCCGGCCCCGCCGCGTACCAGAACGGCTATCCGGGCCACGGCGCGCCGCAGGGCGACCCCGGCGGGTACGGCACCGGCGGTGGCGCGCTCGGGCCCGGCTACCCGGGGTACGGCACCGAGGGTCAGGGCATCGGCTACGGCGACGGTGCAGTTCACGACGACGGCGGCAGCGGAAGGCAATCGGGATGACGGGAACCGCGGACGGCCTCGGCGCGGCCAGCGTGCCTGCGGTGGCGGGCAGGGCCCCGGCGGAGTCGCCTGACCCGCACGGGCTCGGCGTGTCGGTGCAGCCGCTCGACACCATCGCCAAGACGCAGGGCGTCTTCCCGTACGCCGCCGACCTGTGGGCCGAGGGCCTGTTGTGGGCCGCGGTGCTGCGCTCCCCGCACCCGCACGCGCGCATCGTCTCCATCGACACCTCGGCGGCAGCCGCCATGCCCGGCGTGCGGGCCGTCCTCACCCACGCCGACGTGCCGGGCGACGCCGCGCACGGGCGGGGCGTGGTGGACCGGCCGGTGTTCGCCGCCGAACTGGTCCGTCACCACGGCGAGCCGATCGCGGCCGTGGCCGCCGACCACCCGGACACGGCCCGGCTCGCGGCGGCGGCCATCGCCGTCGAGTACGAGGTGCTTGAGCCGGTCACCGACCCGGAGCAGGCGTTCGGCGCCGACCCGCTGCACCCGGACGGCAACCTGATCCGGCACATCCCGCTCACCTACGGCGACCCCGCCGTCGTCGGCGACGTGATCGTCGAGGGCGTGTACCGCATCGGCCGGCAGGACCCGGCGCCCATCGGCGCCGAGGCCGGGCTCGCAGTGCCCCGCCCGGACGGCGGCGTGGAGATCTACACCGCGTCCACCGCCCCGCACGCCGCCCGCGACCTGGCCGCCGCCTGCTACGCGCTGCCGCCCGCACTCGTCAAGGTCGTGGTGACCGGCGTACCGGGCGCGATGGGGGAGCGCGAGGACGCCGGCACGCTGCTGCCGCTCGGGCTGCTCGCGCTGCGCACCGGCCGCCCCGTCAAGCTGGTCGCCACCCGCGAGGAGTCCTTCCTCGGCCACGCCCACCGCCACCCCACGCTGCTGCGCTACCGCCACCACGCCGACGCCGAGGGCACCCTGCTCAAGGTGGAGGCGCAGATCCTGCTGGACGCCGGCGCGTACGCGGACACCTCGGGCGAGGCGCTGGCCGCCGCGGTCTCCTTCGCCTGCGGCCCGTACGTCGTCCCGCACGCCTTCATCGAGGGCTGGGCGGTGCGCACCAACAACCCGCCCTCTGGACACGTGCGCGGCGAGGGCGCGATGCAGGTGTGCGCCGCGTACGAGGGCCAGATGGACAAGCTCGCCGCCAAGCTCGGCATCGACCCGGCCGACCTGCGCATGCGCAACGTGCTGGCCACCGGGGACCTGCTGCCCACCGGACAGACCGTCACCTGCCCGGCGCCGGTGGCCGACCTGCTGACCGCGGTGCGGGACGAGCCGCTGCCGCCGCTGCCCGACGCGGACGCGGACGCCGGGGACTGGCTGCTGCCCGGCGGCCCGGACGGCGCGGGCGAGGCACAGGCGGTGCGCCGCGGCGTCGGCTACGGCATCGGCATGGTGCACATGCTGGGCGCCGAGGGCGCCGACGAGGTGTCCACGGCCACCGTCAAGGTGCAGGGTTCGGTGGCCACCGTGATCTGTGCCGCCGTGGAGACCGGCCAGGGCTTCGCGACCCTGGCCCGGCAGATCGTGCAGGAGACGCTGGGCGTGCGGGAGGTGCACGTGGCGCCCGTCGACACCGACCAGCCGCCGGCCGGCGCCGCCGCCCGCGGTCGGCACACCTGGGTCTCCGGCGGCGCGGTGGAGCGGGCCGCCAAGATGGTGCGCACCCAACTCCTCCAGCCGCTGGCGCACAAGTTCGGCATGTCGACGGAGTTGCTCACCATCGCCGACGGCAAGATCACCTCGTACGACGGGGTACTCAGCACCACCGTGGACGAGGCGCTGGCCGGCAAGGAGCTGTGGGCCACCGCGCAGTGCCGGCCGCACCCGACGGAGCCGCTGGACGAGTCGGGCCAGGGCGACGCCTTCGTGGGCTTGGCGTTCTGCGCGATCCGGGCCGTGGTCGACGTGGACGTGGAACTCGGCGTGGTGCGCGTGGTGGAACTCGCGGTCGCCCAGGACGTGGGGCGCGTGCTCAACCCGGCGCAGCTCAGGGCGCGCATCGAAGCCGGCGTCACGCAGGGCATCGGCGCGGCCCTCAGCGAGAACCTGCGCACCGCGCGCGGCATCGTCCGCCACCCCGACCTCACCGGTTACACCCTGCCGACCGCGCTCGACGTGCCCGACATTCGGATCGTGAAACTCATCGAGGAGCGGGACGTGGTGGCGCCGTTCGGCGCCAAGGCGGTCAGCGCGGCCCCCGTCGTCACCTCACCCGCGGCCGTCGCATCGGCCGTCCGCGCGGCGACCGGCCGCCCGATCGGCCGCCTCCCGATCCGCCCCCAGGCGGCGGTGGGACAGGCCGAGCGGGGGTAACGGCAGCCGGCGCCGGGGCAGTTGGCGCGGGCGGCGGCCGGCAGCGGCACGGATCGTGGCCGGCGCCCCCGGCGTCCGCGCCAGTCCTGGCGTACGAGGCGCATGGGGCGTACGAAACGTACGGCGCGTACGAGGCGTACGCGAGCGGGGGGGGGGGGGGGCCGCGCGGCCGCCCCGCCGCGGCCGGGGGGGGGCGGCGGGCGCCGCCCGCGGGCACCGCCCACCACGCCCC
>NZ_JBEHZD010000239.1:0-11205 GCF_040240285.1 Streptomyces sp. HSW2009
CGGGCGGTGGGGGGGCGCGGGGGGGGGGGGGGCCGCCCCCCCCCGGCGGGGGGGGGGGGCGCCCCCCCCCCCCGGGGGGGGGGGCCCCGCGCCCCCCCCCCCCCCACCCCGAGCACCCACCTCACGACACCGGACACCGCCCCCCGCACCCATGCCTGGCCCCGCACCCACACCCACACCCACCGCGAACTCCCACCCACACCCACCATGAATCCCGAACCCGAACCCGAACCCGAACCCGAACCCGAACCCACCCCCACACCCCCGCCCACCCCCGACCGCACCCGTCCGACAACGGAAGGGTCGGCCAACTCCTGGCGACCACACGACGAGTGGGCGAACTTTTGCCACCTGGCCCGCGCGAGGTTGACGCGCGTAGCTCCCTGCCACAGGCTAGGGCGCGGCCACCGCGGCGGACGCGGCGGCGGCCCCTCCAACTCCGGCGCCGCGCAGGCCATGCCACCCCGCGCGGGCCGGCAAAAGTTCCCTGCGGGTCACAGGGATTGACGGTCGGGAGGCCGGAATGCTCCAGCGCACCACGCGCCTGCTTGTCTCATTTGTCATGATCATGGCTGGCGCGGTGATCGGGGTCGGCGCCGCGTCGGGCACCGCCCAAGCCGCCTCGTGCTACACGTGGAACCGCACTCTCTCGCAGGGTTCGTCCGGCGCCGACGTCACCCAGCTCCAGATCCGCGTCGCCGGCTGGGTGACCTCCGGCGAGCGGCTTTCGTACGACGGCCAGTACGGTGCGCGCACCGCCGCCGCGGTGAAGAAGTTCCAGGCCGCGTACGGCCTGAGCGCGGACGGCGTGGCCGGCCCGAAGACCTTCAGCAAGATCTACGCGCTCCAGGACGCGGACTGCACGCCGATCCACTTCACCTACGCCGAGTTGAACCGCTGCAACTCCACCTGGTCCGGCGGCGCGGTCTCGGCGGCGACGGCCAAGTCGAACGCCCTGAAGACGATGTGGAAGCTGGAGGCGATGCGGCACCAGCTCGGCGACGTGCCGATCCAGATCTCCAGCGGGTTCCGCTCGTATGCCTGCAACAAGGCGGTCGGCGGCTCGGCCACCAGCCGGCACCTGTACGGCGACGCCGCCGACCTGGTCGGCTCGCCCAGCTTCTGCCGCTTGGCGCAGCAGGCCAGGACGCACGGCTTCTCGCAGATCCTCGGCCCGGGCTACCCCGACCACAGCGACCACACGCACGTCGCGTTCAGCCCGTCGCAGCTCTGGTCCGCGTCCCGCTGCGGCATCTGACGCCCACGCGACGCACCACCGCACAGCGGTGGGGGGGGGGGGGGGGGGGGGCGCGCGGCCCCCCCCCCCCCCCCCCCCCCCCCCCCCCCCCCCCGCCCCCCCCCCCCCCCCCCCCCCCCCCCCCCCCGCGGGGGCCCCCCCCCCCCGCCCCCCCCCCCCCCCCCCCCCCCCGGCCCCCGAAGCACTCCCCGGCCTCGAAGCACTCCCCTCAGCCGTGGCGCACGGACCCCGTCCGGCCGCCCGCTCAACCGAGGAGTTCGGCCGCCGCCGTCTCGGTGACCAACTGGTCTACTACGTCCCCCAGTTCACCGCTGCCGGCAAAGGTCCTGCGCTGCCGCTCGGCCGAGTTGCGCCAGCGGAGCACCGCCCGCGCCAGGCCGCTGACCTCCGCCCAGTCCCCCGCCTCAAGCAGGGGCTCACGGACGTGGGCGAGCAGCCGGTTGACGTACACCGGCGCCGGCACCAGCTCCCCCGCCACCGGGTCGATCAGCTTTCCGTCGAGCCCGTACCGCGCCGCCCGCCACTTCGCCGCGTGCAGCAGTTCGGCGGGCGCGACGGGCGCGGGGGCCCCGCGGTCGATCTCGCGCAGGCTCTGGTGCACCAGCGCGCGGGAGAGTCCCGCCTGAAGTACGGCCTCGTCAATGGTGGTGCAGGCGTCGGCGATCCGGAACTCCACCGTGTGGTAGCGCGTGCCGGGCCGTACGTCCCAGAACACCTGCCCGGCATCCGCGCTGGTCCGGGTGGAGACCAGCCGGCGCACCCGGTTCTGGTGATCGGCGTAGGAAGCGAGCGTGGGCGGCGTGCCGGCCATCGGCCACCGCGCCCAGATGGTGCTCCGGTAGCTCGCGTACCCGGTGGCCTCCCCCGCCCAGAACGGCGAACTTGCCGACAGCGCCGACAAGATGGGCAACCAGGGCCGTACGCGGTTCATCACCTCCACGGCCGTGTCGCGGTCCTCCACCCCCACGTGCACATGGCAGCCGCAGATCAGCAGCTCGTCCGCGAGCCGGGCGTAGGCGTTGACGAGGTGGTCGAACCGGGGCCGCGGGGTGAATCCCACCTGCCGCCAGTCGGCGGACGGGTAGGTGCCCGAGGCGACGACAACGGCCCCCGCCTCGGCCGCGACGCCGATCAACGCCTCGCGGTGGTCCCGCAGTTCGGCCCGTAGGGCGGCCAGACTCCAGCAGATTCCGGTACGACTCTCGATCATGCACGGGCGTATCTCGGCGCTGAAGTGCTCGCCGCCGTCCCCGCCCAGCGCATCGAGCAACGGCCCGCTGTCCGCGACCCGATGGCTGTGGGCATCGGCCACGAAGAACTCTTCTTCGACCCCCATGGACAGCAGCCCGTCCACGGGCGACCGCCCAGCGTCCTCCCCGGGCGTCGGGGCAGCCGTGACGGCATCGGTACTCATCGCGCGGCCTCACAATCCGAAATGGGATACGAGTACGAGGGGCGCCGATCGTCCGTGTCGGCGCCCGGGTCCAACGGGCGGGCCACCTGCGGCAGTCGTCCCCCCTCACGCGCTCCCCGCGCCACGCAAGCCACGGCCCCGACGACGGCTCGGGCAACAACCCGGGCGAGGGCAGCGGCCCGGGCGAGGGCAGCGGCGAACGCCGCAACGGTGCCGCACCGGCCGGCCGAGCCTTGAGCCGTACCGCACCCACCGGCCGCCCGCGCCCCCGCGGCACGTCGGCAACAGCGGCAACAGCGGGAACGACAGTCAGTGGGCCCGTACGCGCGCGGCGGCCGACCCGGGCGTCCCACCCGGCGACGGGCGCCACCCGTCCGGCCGGTCCCGCGCTGTGGCGGCGCGCCTTCGGCGTCATCGGGCGCCGGGGCTCCGTACCGCGGCGCGCGTCCGCCGGGGCCGGCCGCACCAGGTGATGTGTCGCACCGTTCGCTAGCAGAGCGCCCACCCCGTCCCACTGCGGAGAAGCGGCCCGGACCAAACGCTCCATGCTAGCGCGCACCCTCCGAACGCCCCCTGGACCGATCCCGCCCGGGGCAACATTGGCCGGATCGACAATTCCCACCGCGACGGGCGTACCCGTACGCGCCCCGCGCACCACGGGACCGCACCGACCGCCCACCCCAGGTGACCGCCCCGAACCACCCGCCGGCGCGCCCCACCATCCCGCCCGACCGCGTCGCACCCCACTCCCCGACCCACCCCAGCCGGACCGGTTCTCGCTCGCACGCACCCCACACACCCACACCCACACCCACACACCGAAGCACCCTCCACGCACCGCACCACACCGCACCGCACCGCACCACACCACACCGCACCGGGCCAGCCCACCAGAACCAGGCCCACCCAAACCAAGCCAACCCGAGCCAGGCCAACTAGCGCCCCCGCCCAACCCCAGCCACCCTCACACCAGAGCCACCGCCCCAGCCCCGGGCTCCAGCCTCGACCCACGCCCGGCCCGGGCCACCCCAGTACCCCGCGCCCAACGCCCCGCACCACCGCACGGAACAATTATTTATGCCACCATAATGATTACAGGGACTCAACTATCTCGGGGACCGCCATGACCGACCTCGCCCCACACCGCCGCTGGCTCGTACTGGCCATCTGCTGCCTCAGCCTGCTGATGGTCAGCCTCGACACCACCGCACTGAACGTCGCCCTCCCCTCCATCCAGCACGACCTGGGCAGCTCGGTCTCCGGCCTCCAGTGGACGATCGACGCCTACACGCTCGTCCTGGCCAGCCTGCTGATGTTCGCGGGCTCACTCGCCGACCGCATAGGCCGGCGGCGCGTCTTCCGAACCGGCCTGACCGTCTTCATCACCGGCTCCGTCCTGTGCAGCATCGCCCCCGGCCTGGGCTGGCTGATCGCCGCGCGCGTGGTCCAGGCGATCGGCGGCTCGATGCTCAACCCCGTCGCCATGTCCATCGTCAGCAACGTCTTCCCCGACTCCCGCGAGCGCGCCCGCGCCATCGGCATCTGGAGCGGCGTCGTCGGCATCAGCATGGCCGCGGGCCCGCTCCTCGGCGGCGCGCTGGTGGAGACGGCCGGCTGGCGGGCCATCTTCTGGCTCAACGCCCCGATCGGCCTGACCGCCCTGCTCCTCACCCGCTGGTACGTGCCGGAGTCCCGCGCCGAACGTCCGCGCCGGGTCGATCCGATCGGCCAGGCCCTGGTCATCGTGCTGCTCGCCACCACCACGTACGCGATCATCGAATCGCCGGTGCGCGGCTGGTCGTCACCGCTGGTCATCGCCTGCGCGGCCACGGCGGCCGGCGCCCTGCTGACGTTCCTTCGGTACGCGCGGCGCCGCACCGACCCCCTCATCGACCTGCGGTTCTTCCATTCCGTACCGTTCTGCGGGGCGACCCTGATCGCCGTCGCCGCGTTCTTCTCGCTCGGCGGCTTCCTCTTCGTCAGCTCCCTCTACCTCCAGAACGTGCGCCATCTCGACGCACTGCACGCCGGCCTGTTCATGCTGCCGATGGCAGCCATGGCGATGGTCAGCGCGCCGCTGTCGGGGCGGATCGTCGCGGCCCGCGGCCCCCGCGTCCCGCTGGTCACGGCCGGCGTCGCCCTCGCGGCGAGCGCCACCCTCCAGGCCCTCACCTACTCCGTGCACCTCTCCACCGCGGTCCTCGTCCCCGCGTACGCGCTCTTCGGCATCGGGTTCGGCCTGGTCAACGCGCCGATCACGAACACCGCCGTGTCCGCGATGCCGCGCTCGCAGGCCGGTGTGGCCGCGGCGGTGGCCTCCACCAGTCGCCAACTCGGCCAGGCGCTCGGCGTCGCGGTCATCGGCGCGCTGATGGCGACCACCAGCCACACCAACCCCACGGACTTCGTCCACACCGGCCGCACCGCCTGGTGGCTGATCGCCGGCTGCGGCGCGCTGATCCTGCTGATCGGTACCCTCACCACTGGCCGCTGGGCTCAGTCAACGGCCCAGCACACCGCGAAGCGGTTGGCTGTCGAGGAGACCAGAGCGACGGTGAGGGCCTGATGGCGCGCCCAGAGGACACGAACCAGCAGGCGGACGAGGCTCCTGCCACGGATGACGCCCCCGCCACGGATGACGCTCTCGCCACGGACGACGTCCCCACCGCGGACGGCACGCACGCCGCTGACGACGCTCCCGCCTCGGACGGCACTCCCGCTACGGACGACGCTCCAGCCGCAGACGACCCTGCTGCCACGGACGACGCCCCGCACCCCGGCGCCGCCACACATCCCGGCGACGCCACGCATCCCGGCGACGCCAGACACCCGGGCGACGCCACCGCCGAGGCCGCCACCCGCGCCTGGCAGGGGCTGCACACCCTGCTGCTGGACCGGCACAACCGCCGCAAGGAGGTCGCCGACGCACTCGGCATGAGCTTCAGCCGCATCCGCGCCCTGCGCCGCATCGCCCCCGGCCCGCTCACCCTGCGGGAACTGGCCGGACGGCTGGCCAGCGACCCGCCGTACACCACCGTCATCGTCGACGACCTGGTACGCCGCGGCCTCGCCGAACGCCTCACGCACCCCGTCGACCGCCGCGCCAAACTGGTCCGCCTCACCGAAGCCGGCCACACGGCAGCCACCCGCGCCACCGCCATCCTCGCCACCCCACCCGACGCACTCCTCGCCCTCCCAGCGGAGGACATCGAGGCGCTGGACCGCGTGGTGGGGAAACTCCTGAAGTAGCGGGGCGGCACGCTACGGGGCGTGGGGGTGGGTGGGGTTTACGGGGGTGGATGGGGTGAGGCCCGGCCGTCACGCCTGATCGGGCCATTTCCCCGGGCGTTGGACGCCTTACGCACGGGGGGGAGGGACGGTACGGAAATTCCGCACGCACCTCCATGTCCCCGTTTCTCCATGCCTCCCCGCCTATGACGCCATAGCAATTTTGGCCTTGGACGCAGTGATTCGGGCGCCATAGCGTCAAGTGCGTTCACCCGCCAAGGCCACTGGGAGGAGAACCCGACATGGTCGACACGGCCGTCAACGAGATGGATTCCGCCGATGCACGGGCACGGAATGGGCGAAATGGGAAGCAGCCGCGCGGCGAGAAAGCCAGCCGGAGCACGCTACTGCGGCTCACCGCCGTGGCACTGGCCACCGCAGCCGTCGGCGTGTTCGCGCTGGGGAGCGCAGGCGCCGACACCCCGCAGCGCGACTCGGTCGACATACTCGACCTCACCATCCAGAACGACCAGTACGCAGAGAACGACCTCGGCCCGGCCGGCCCGAGCCTCGGTGACACGAGCGTGTATTCCGGCGGCGTACTCCAAGAAGGCCGCAAGGTCGGGCTCGGCGGCGGCTCCTGCCATATCGTCCACATCGCGGGCGAAAAGCGCACCACCCAATGCCTCATCACACTGAACCTCGAACAGGGTTCGCTGACGATGCAATCGCTCGCAGAAAAGGGAGCGAGCTCCCTGGACATGGCCATCACCGGCGGCACCGGCGCTTACAGCACCGCCCGCGGCACGGTCCGCTACTGGGACATCGCCACCCCGAACGAACGCCTCCGCGCCCGCATTCTCCGCTGACCCGGCCACCGCGCCAAACCCCACATCGCGAGGATGCCGACGCCCGCCCCCTCGTACCCCACCCGCCCGCGACACCCCGGTCCCCGCCGACGACACCCGCCGGCGAGGACCGGTTACGGCAACGAACCGGCAGACGCAATGCGCGGCGCATCGCATCAAGGCGCTTGCGGACCGGGCGCGCCGCCACCGTCCTCGACCGGGCTGGCGTCGATCCGCGGTCGGTGGTCGGTGCCGAGGCCGGGCGTGACGGTCAGAATGGTCGTCGGCCCCGCCAGATCGACCGCGTGCCAGGTGCCGGCCGGGTTGACGGTGGCCTCGCCCGGTCCGAGTACGACGCGTTCGGGCGCACCGTCCGCCTCGCGGATGACCGTCGCGGAACCGCTGAGGCAGATGACGAGTTCGTCGCCCGCGGGGTGGCGTTCCCAGTGGTCACCGGGGCCTTCGCCGTCGATGATCGCCACCAGCCGGCCCTCCCCGCCGTCCGCCGCGACGGCGGCACTGTAAGCCTGGAGCACCTCCGGGTCCCAGGCGAAACCCTCGATGGGTCGCGCCCGCGAACCCATTCCGAGGTGGATGGGGGTCGTACGCAGGTCGATGGCGTTACGGGTGTGGTTCACGAGTCTCATGAGGATGATCCTCACGGGACCGCGCCCCGACGGTCTTGAAGAAATGGGAACGGATCGGGGACGGAATCCGCTCCGCGGCGGCCACCCGTTCGGCGGCTACCCGCCTCCGAGAAGGACCTCGCCGCGACGCCAGACCGTCGGCGGCCGACCGGTGAACTCCCGCCATTCCCGTACGAGATGGGCCTGGTCGGCGTAGCCGGAGCGGGTCGCCACCTCGGCCCACGGGAGCGGGTCGCGCGCCGTCGCCAGATCGTGCGCGTACTCGAAGCACAGCACGCGGGCGAAGGTCTTCGGCGTCAGCCCCACCTCACCGCGGAACTGCTCGGTGAGGTGTCGCCGGCTCCAGCCCAGCTCCGCGGCGACGGCCCCCACCCGTACGCGCCCCCGCGCGGCGACGAGGCGACGCCACGCCTCGGCCACCTCGGGGCGCACCCGGGGCGGTCCCTCGCCGCCGGTGGCGCGGCGGACGGCCCGTAGGAACACCTCGTCCAGCACGGCGAACCGCGCGGCCCACGTCGGCGCCGCCCGAAGCCGCTCGACGAGTTCCCCGCCGAGCGCTCCGAGCAGTTCGTCGAGCGGCACGAGCCGGTGGGCGAGCACGGCGGCGGGCACCCCGTAGACGGCGCGCGCGCCGAGGGGCGTCAGCGATACCCGCACGCCCTGCTGGTGACCGTCGTGGTGAATCCCGACGGAACGACACATCAACCCGCCCGCCACACCCCCGTACCGGACGACCGGCACGCCGTCGCCCACGCCCGACGCCACCGGCAAGGGATCGGCGAGGCTGACCACCGCGGTGAGCGCGCGCCCCGGCGGACCGCAGTGCACCCCCGCCGGAAACCGACGCAGATCAAATCCGACGTACGAGCCGACATACCGCCGCAAGGCAGGCGCCGGCCGCACCTCGACCTCGCTAGCCGTACGGTCCCCCACACTGGCCAGTGTACGAACGGGCGGCACCACCAAGATCCCCACCGCCCGAACGCCTCAAAGCACCCCGGCCGCGCCGCGAACCAGCGCCCCACTCGGAATCGCCACCCGACGGCGATCACCGCCGGGAAACCCGCCGCACCTTCACTCGGACCCGGCGGCGCCGCGCTGGTCCTCAACGTGGACGACGTTCAGTTCGGTGCCGTCCTGATGCCGCTTGGAACGTCCGCACATTCCGACAGCGAGATTGTCCTGCCCGCCGGGCTCATCGGGCGCAACATAGGTGAGGACGTCATGGTGATGGCCGGTGACCACCCACCCATCGACGTCCCTGGCATCGATCACCCCAAAATCTCCCGCGGGAGTCCCCGCGCGCACGGGCCCGAATTCCGCGAGAAGGGCAATGGCCTGCTCGGCAAGGTCTCCGTCAGGAGCCGTGAGCACCACACAGGTGCCATGCTCAAACACCACCCACGACTTGCGCGGGTCAACAAGAAGGCGCCGCCAGACGCCGGCGAGTATCTCGGTATCCACACGGACCATCATGCCGCAGAGGCACCGTTCGAGGGCCGAATTTAGGAGGCGCCGAACTTGGGGCGAACCAGGTTTGAGAGGGCCGACGTCTGCGGCGAACCGGCCCTGGGAGGGGCCGATTTATGGGGGACACCCGCGGATTCACCCTCCCCCGCGGCGGCACGGCCTCACCGACCACCACCAGCAACGACCGCGGCTTCGACTCTCTCCCCACCCCCCATGACCGCCCTCGCCCCGATCACCGTGCCGCTGCTGGCGAACCCACCGCCACCCACATCGCGCACACCAGCAACGAACCAGAAACACCCAACTCAAGTACGCGCGCGAGCAAACCGCTTCCCCAACTCCTCCACGGACAGCGTCATTTCGCCGATGGAGTAGCCGGTAAGGATTCCGCAACCTCCCGACCTCACCTTACGGCCGAAACTCGGCGAAACCCCTCCAGTTCAGAATCTCCGGAAATTCCTTCGCAGCCTGAAATAGTTGCGAGAAATCGCCCCTAGTGAGCTGGATGGCCAGTTTGGACTCGTGGGTGGCGGAGCCCTTCAAAAGCTCATTCCTCTGTACGACGCCGCCCCCGCCCCCAGGCGCTGGAGATCCAGCAGACACTCGGCCCGGGGCCGAAACCCCCTCGACCTCCAGCATCCGCCCCTTCCGCAATGCCCCTTCCACATCCTCCAGCAACTCACCCGACAGCTCCTGTCGCCACCGCACCACCGCCCCACAGCAGGAGCACCGCCGGTTGCCAGTGCCGGGCCGTAGCGTGGCCGTGTCCCTGTTCCCCACTGCTGGCTGCCGCGCGAGACGGGCGGCCGAAGGCCGGGCCCGGTGACGACGGGTCCGACCTTCGCCGTACCTCGGCCTGCCCAGCCACGACCATTGGCCCTTCGGGCGAGCAACGGGCGAGCCAACGGTCCCGAACGCACGAAGGGGAGCCCCCTGAAGTTCTGGGAGCTCCCTGAATTGCCTGGTCAGAACGATCCTTCAGGCGAAGATTGAGGTGGGGCGGGTGGGACTCGAACCCACGACCGACGGATTATGAGTCCGCTGCTCTAACCGGCTGAGCTACCGCCCCGTAACGGCGCGTCGCGCACATCTGTGCGCGCCGTCTGCCGCAGCATAGCCGCTCATACGATCTGCTGCCCCCGAGGGTCCGCATCGCGCATAAGTGGGGACTACGGGAGGTCCCCGAGCGGTTCCCGAGCGGGTGGAATTGCTGGTCGTGGCCGGCTCGGGGGTGGTGGAACGGGCATGAAAAAAGCCCCTTACGGGGCTCTTCCTTCAGCTCCCCCGACTGGACTCGAACCAGTAACCCTCCGGTTAACAGCCGAATGCTCTGCCAATTGAGCTACAGGGGACCGAGCTCCCCCGACTGGACTCGAACCAGTAACCTGCCGGTTAACAGCCGGCTGCTCTGCCAATTGAGCTACAGGGGATTGCTCCGTGTGCCTCGATTGCGCCCCCCTCCGGTCTCCCGGGCGGCGCGCGCTCGCTGCGACACATACATTAGCGCAAGCAGGGGGGTGCTTCGCCAATCGGTTCCCCAGGGATGATCAGCTAGTGATCAGAGGGTGATCACCAGCCGCTGCGGGTAGGCGGGCACCACGACCCAGCGGGGCTGTCGTGTTCCGTGTGGTCCGGCAGCAGCGGAGAGGCCAGGAAAGGTGGAGTGATGCGCTACCGGCTGACGTTCATCACCGGAGTCGCCGTCGGCTACGTGCTCGGCGCGCGGGCCGGGCGTGAACGGTACGAGCAGCTACGCAAGAGCGCGCAGCGAGTCTCCCAGAACCCTGCGGTCCGCAACACGGCCGAAGCCGCCGCGCACGGCGGGCGTGAGGCGGCCGGCAAGGCGTTCGACGCGGTGAGTGCACGGTTCGGCGACCGGCTCCCCGAATCGGTGTCGGCGCGGGTTCAATCGCTGCGTGAGCAACGCAATGCCACAGAGGACGACTGGGGCACCAGCAACACCTAGCCGGTGCACCGGCTCGGATGGACGGCGGGTTCGGGGCAGCGCCCCGGGCCCGTCGTGCGTTTGGCGCGCGTGACGCGGGTAACGCGCGGGGCAGCGGCGAAGCTGCGTACGGAAGAACGGAAGAACGGAAGATGCGGAGAGCGGATAGGCGCGGGAGGCGGCGCTGCGTGGGGTCGGCCGCGTCGGTACGGTCCGGTCGACGCCACGCAGGTGGGAGTGCGGCGCGGGCGCCGCGCGGGGGGGGGGCGCCGCCCCGTCCGGCCCCCCCCCCCGCCCCCCCCCGCCCCCGCCGCCCCCCCGGCGGCCCCCCCCCCCCCCCCCACGGCCGCCGCCGGGGCGCATGGCCCAGTCGCCCAGGACACGGTCGCGGTGGC
>NZ_JBEHZD010000024.1:0-31398 GCF_040240285.1 Streptomyces sp. HSW2009
CCGGCGGCCTCTTCCGCGTCGTCCTCAAGACGTTCCCGCTCGGAGTCGGCCTGCGCCGCCTCACCTCGGGCCCGCTCCGCCTGCGCAGCGAGGCGTGTCACCTCCTGGACCATCCGAGTCCGGTTCTTCACCACCGCCTCGGCTGCCTCCAACTGCCCCTGCCAGGACCGCAGCCCGTCCTGCACCGTGGCGGTGTCCACACGGACGACTGACGGTTGCCGCACCGTGTGCGTCTCCCCGTCAGGAGCGGTCAGCTCCGTCTCGACGGTCTGCGAACGGGCCGTGCGGGCCAGGGCAACCGCCTCGCCGAGGTGGCCACTGGGAAGCCCCGCCTTCTCTGCCTGCTTCACCAACTCCCGGTGTTCGGTGGCCAGTTCGGCGAGCCGGTTCCCGAGGTGCTCGACGCCATCGGCCAGCCGCTCGGCCGCACCTTCCTCCGCACCGTGTGCGTTGCCGAGGGCGGTGAAGGCGGCCACGGAGGCGGTGTGCAGCGCCTCGACCGTGCTGCGGCGTTCCGATAGTTCGCGCAAACTGCGGTAGGCGTGGCTGGTCTGTAGGGCGGCGAGATCGGTCCGGGCGGTTTCCTCCTCCTCCCGCAGGGTCTCCAACCGTGCTTCCGAATCCTCCTCCTGTGTCCTCAGCTCACCGGTCCGCTGTGCGGCGTCCCCGGCCGCCCGCCGCCGCGCCGCGAGGGACTCCAACTCCCGGCTCACGGCCCGGGCGGAGGTACGCAGGACCCCGGACAGATAGCCGCGGTAACTGGTGAGGAACGTACGCAGGGCCGTATCGGTGCGCTCCAGACGGCCGAGTTCGTCGCGCACCGCGTCCAGGTCGTGGAGGTTGCGCGCGACCTTCTCCACGACGTCCTCGTCGAGCCCCGGCAGGGTCTCGCTCAGCAGGGCGGCCAGTCCACCGTGCTCGATGCGGTCCCCGACCGTGGGCCGCCGCAACCGGTGGAGGAGCTGGGTGAGGTTGCGGTAGCGGGTCGCGTCGGTGATGCCGAACAGTTCCCGGGCCACCCGCGAGCGGTGGACGACCGGGCGGTCGGTGACGTTGTCGGAGCCGACGCTCTCCTTGAGCCGGTCGACCGGCAAGGGCCTTCCGTTGTCGACCAGGTGCAGGGTCTCACCGACGCGCAGCGGGGTGACGAAGAACGCCGGCAACGCCCGTTGTGTCGACTTCGAGGCCCGGACGGCGGCGCCGAGGGTGAGGTAGCAGGGGTCACCGCCGTCGGTCGTGCCCCGGAATTCCACCCACAGGTATCCGAGGCGGTTGGTCTGCTCGAACCCGTCCAGCATCAGCCAGGCGAGGGTGGTCCGGCCGGTGCCCGTCGCATCCAGTGCCCGTG
The DNA here is from genome assembly GCF_040240285.1 of Streptomyces sp. HSW2009. Classification (NCBI taxonomy): domain Bacteria; kingdom Bacillati; phylum Actinomycetota; class Actinomycetes; order Kitasatosporales; family Streptomycetaceae; genus Streptomyces; species Streptomyces sp. HSW2009. The sequence goes on from NZ_JBEHZD010000024.1 coordinate 1,349, forward strand.
AGTCGCCGTCCAGCAGATACGGGAGCAGCATTTCCAGCGCCTTGGACTTGCCCGCGCCGTTCTTGCCGCGCAGCAGCAGCCGTCCGTCACCGAAGGCGAACTCCTGCTCGTCGTACTGCCAGACGTTCTGGATGCCGGCGCGGTGCAACCGGAAACGAGTGCCGGTGGCCGTCGCGGGGCCGGAACGCGGTAGCGGGACGAGTCCGCGTGCGTCGGTGGTCACCGTGGCAACTCCTCCTGGACATGGGCGCCGTTGCCGGCTGCGGTGGCCGGGCGCACGGTCACCCGGGTGGCGTAGCGCGCCGCCGCGGCAAGAAGCACCCAACCGTCACCGCCGGGCCGTGCCCCGCGGACATCGGTTACGGCGCGCCCTTCAGATGCCTCATCGGCATACCCTTCCGGCAGGCCGTGGCCCTCGGCGCGCAGCCGACCGGGTCGGGCCATCACGCGCATGCGGGCCAGCAGGTCCAGTACGGCCTCCCGCAGGGCGGGGACGTTCTCCAGGTAGCCACGCTGCCAGTTGCTGCGCTGCCCGTACTCGGAGACCAGTTCGGCCAGCAGTTCGTCCACGACGCCGCCGGGGACGTCCACGCCGATGGCGAGCGTCCCTCCTGTCGCTGGGTGTCCGGGTTCCTGCGGCCGGAGCCGCTCCACGAGCCGCTCCACCAGGAGTAGCGCGGCCTGGGCCACCGTCCCGGTGCCCGGCAGGTGCAGATCCGTCAGCTCGCCCTCGGGGTCCACCAGCGCCACTCCCTCGGCTCGGATCTCCATCTCCAGGCCCAGAAGTTCGGAGAACGCCTGCGCCTCGCGGCGCTGCCGGGTGCGCAACCAGTCACGTTCTGCGTCGGTCAGCTCATCGAGATAGACGACGGGTGTCTCGACGAGCATCCGGCGCACATAGGTACGAGGTCCGCCGAAGCCCGGGTCCGCTGCCCGCCGGACCAGGTCGGCGCCGTCCCGGGCCTGGGCGAGCGGGCCGGCGACGACGACACGGGCCAGCTCGCGGTCCACGGTGATCAGGGCCTCTCCGCCCGCGTCCTGTGCGAGCGCGGCAACATGGCCTTCGGTTTCGATGAGGACGCCCCACTCGACGAGCTGCCGCAGAGCCGAGACCAGGGTGCGTTTCCCGGCCGCCCTACCTGTCTCCTCCAACTCGGTCTCCGCATCGGCTGCGGCAGCCCGGATGTCGGCCACCAACTGTGACAGCAGTAGCTGTTCGGGTGCGGTCACCAGGACGGACAGGGCCAGCGCGAGGCAGGCGTACGTGTGCGGGGTGAAGGGAGTGCCGGTGGAGCGCTCCAGCCGGTGCCCCGCCCCCGTACCCAGCCCCGCCTTGAACAGTCGGGCGTAGGAGCTGTCGACCAGCAGACGGTAGCCGAGAACCTGCTGGAACCGCTTGCCCAGCCAGTCGGCATGCCTGCGGATCAGCGGGAAGAGGTCGGCGTGCGGGCCGTCCGAGGTGACCAGCGGGTGGGCGAGCAGCAGCCGGGCGGCGCTGCGGCGCTCGGCGGCCAGCGCGACGTCGTGTGCCGAGGGGAGGGTCATGACACGCTCACCTCGGCAGCACCGTCGGCCGGGTTGGCGGAGATCCGGCCGACGCCCAGTTCCAGGTCGTCCAGCAGCAGGTCGCCGTCGGCCGAGTGCAGGGTGCACCGTGCACCTTCGGCGCGTCGTACGGTGAGCCGGATGCCCAGCTCGACGTCCTCACTGTGTGCCTGCTTGAGGTCGAATCCCGTTCCGTCCGCACCGTCCGCGACGGTGCGACGGTGAAGCTGTGCGTTCCCGAGCGCGGTGGCCAGCAACTCCAGGAGCAGGCCGAGCGCTGCGGAGGTGAGACGCACCTCGGCGAACCGTCCCGAGGCGCTGCGTAGTTCGTCCGCCGCCGCGGCCCTGGCTGCCGCCCGCTCGCGGGCTTCCTCCCGCAGCCGCCTCTTCTGCGCGGAGTGGTCCTCCACCGCGGCTGTTCGGCCCCGTTGGGCGCGGCTGCCCCGCTCCCGCAGGGCCACTGGCACCTCGACCACCGGACCGGTCCACCAGCTCGTGTGGGCGGGCACCACCTCGTCGGTGGCCGGGGGGATACCCAGATGGCGGGCGCCGTACAGACCGAAGGCGGCGACCGCGATGTCATGCGCGTCCTGCGGCGCCGCTTCGTTGAACCACCGGGCCAGCCGCAGCAGGTCCTTGCGCCGGGACATCTCTCCGGTGGCCGATCGCAGCATCCGCTTGGCATTGGCGAGCAGCGACTGCAACGCGCGAAGGGTGGCGTCCCGTAGCTGGTCCACCTGGCTGCCCTGACCGTCGGTGTCGCTGAACCAGCCCCGCAGGCCCTCCCAGTCCGCGAGCTCGCGCCCACGGCTGCGCTGAACCCGTGCCTCCAGCCGGCCGTCGCCCTGCGGTGAAAGGCCCGTGAGACCCTGCGCGTGGGCGTCCAGCCGGGCCAGCAGCCCCGGGACGTGCGGCCACAGCGTGTCCAGCGCCGCTGAGATCCGGGGCGCGCGGAACGCCACGTCCTCCGTGATCGCCTCGACGTAGTCGAGGAGCAACTCCTTGAAACCCTGGTACTCGGCGCTGTCCAGGTCGTACCGGGCCAGCACCTGACCGAGGTAGGCGTAGAAGTCCCGGATGGAGTCGGCGAACTCGCTGAACTGTACGAACAGCGTGCTGACCCGTTCCAACCCGTCCTGCGGTTCGATGCTGCCGGGCGCGGCCACGAGCTCGGCCAACTCCCTGAGTCCGCGCTCGACCAGGGCGAGCAGTTCGTTGCTCACCTCGCGGGCGGCGTCTGCCTCGGCCAGTACACCGTCGGCGTCCCGCTGGATGCGCTCGCCCAGCTTGGACAACTGGTAGCGGGCACGGGACCGCTGGTACTCGCTGATGCTGGAGGCCTTCACGGTGTGGCTGCTGCGCAGCAGATTTCCCCACCGTACGAGCTGCTCCAGCCGGACGGTGAGGGTGTCGGCGTCGAGCCCGGCCGCCGGTGTGCCGGTCCGGTGCAGCTTCGCCATGACCTCCGACACGGAAAGGTCCGCCAGCAAGGTCCCGCAGAAGACCCGCATGATCGCGACGTGCTCCAGCCGCTCGGGCGCGCTGAGATAGCTGTACGCGTCGAGCCGGCGACGCGTGTCGTCGCCAGTGTCCTGGGCTGCGCCTGGTGCAGATGCCTTCACACCCGTGACCCTACGTGGTGTGTTCAGCCATTGTCGGTGTGTTGCCGTAGACGCCCTGGGCTCGGGCTACGAGCGGCCCCGGGTGGGGCGGGGCCGCTGGCGTGGGCACTGACACTTGGCGTCGAATCACGTGAGCCGGAAGCGACCCATCTCCTCGATGCACCCCGGGCGAGTGGTGACCAACAGCGGCGCGGACGTCGATGGCACACGACGGTTCCGCCGTGTCCCATGGCCTTGTGACGGGCCGCTGGTTGGCTCAGGGCATGAGCGGTGGAGGCCCCCGACAACCCCCGAACCGACGTCAACGCCCCCGTCCCCCTCACGCGGGCATGACGGCCATGAAGCGGTACCAGGGAAGTTGAAGAGGCATGAGCGGTACGAAGGAGATGGCGTAGACACGAGCGTCAGGGCCGCGGAGGCGGCGCGTCGTCTCGGCTGCCGGATAGGAGAGGGAAGGCAGGTTCGGCGAGTTCCACAGGCGTCGGCCCGCTGGGGTCGAGAGTATGGATTGGGCGACCGCCTGCATGCGCGCGTCGTCTTTCCACTGTGCGTCGTGCAGGCGGAGTTGGGCCATCATCGGCAGGGCCCAGTCCGATTCCCAGCGGATTAGGCTTTTGGGAGCTTCGGGGTTGGTCAGGGCCCATTCCATGACGTTGGTGCCTTCCCGGAGCCAGGGGAAGAGGCGGGTGATCGCGCGGTTGTGTGCGAGTACGTCCCAGCGGTAGTCGCAGAGGTACGCACCCCAGGGTTCGAGGCCCTCAACGAAGGTGCGAATACGGGGCGGTATCGGGATATTGCTGGTGGGGGCCATGATCTCGTCGGGGAGGTCCTGTGCGCCGATGAGGCGGTAGAGGACGAGCCATTCCTCTTCGCTCAGGCCCAGAGCGCTTCTGATCTTGGTCAGGAGGGCGTTCGAGTGACGTCCCGAGTTTCCGTTCTCCAACGCGCGGTACCAGCGGCCGGAGACGCCGCAGAGTTCGGCGGCCTGGTCCGTGGAGAGGTCATTGCGTTCGCGGGCGGCGCGCAGGACGCGCGTGATCATGTTCGGGGTTCCAGGTCGAGCATTCATAGCAGAAGACAATGGGAGAGATCGTGAATCAGGTCACACCCCGGACGTGACCCAAAACGCAAGCGCTCGCTCGCGCCTTTCCTTCTTTGACGGCATTAGCTGGCGGAATTATACGGCGCTTGCGTGATCGGCTCGTACGGCGTGGAACTGCTGCTCCCCCTCGCGTAAAGGGCGGGCCGGAACGCTCGCGGCAGGGGAGTGCGGTGAGGCTTCGCGTAGGTCGTCTCTTGGGGGCGGGCTCTGGCCTACGTCTCGGTGAGGACTGAGGACCGGAAGGGCGGCCAGTCCGCGGACGAGGCGGGTGGGGCGCCAGTGCAGCCCTCCGGGTGGCCCCGCGAGCCGGATGCGGGAGTGTTGGGTCAGTGCGGCGCGCAGGGCGACGCTGGCCTCCGCATGGCCGGTGGCCAGGTGGCCAGGTAGCCGGTGTGACCGCGGGAGGCGCTGGGCGCCGGCTGCACCGGGGGTCGGAGCGCAGCGCCGCGTACGTGGGGTAGGGATCGCTCAGGAAGCCTGGACCACCAGTCGGGCCGGGCATGCCCTCAGTGTGCTACGGGTTCCGGTCGGCGCGTGCCGGCGCCGCGGCCAGGGTGGGCGGCGTAGGCGGCGGCCACCAGGAGCAGCCACTCGGTGTCCGCACGGCGATCCGTACGGGGCCCGGCCCCCGGGAAGGGTGGGGCGGCCTCGTCGGGGAACTCGCCGGCATCACGGGCAGCCAGGGCCGCATTCACGACGGCCGCCTCGACCCCTGCGTTCCCCACTTCGCACGTGGTGTCGAAGATCCGCAGGGCGGCTTCCTGGACCGTGCGTGACCGGTAGGGGCGGAGCGCGAGAAGGCCGTCGCTGATCTCGACGACCCGCCGTTGGAGCAGGAGGTGCGAGTCGTGGTCCGCCGAGCACAGAGGCGGCAGGGCGACCTCGGGCACCGCGTCGGTCACGTCGCGCCACAGGGCTCCGAGCGCCTCGTAGGACCGCAACTCCCAGCGCCAGCAACGGAGTTGACTGACCGGGTACGCGATGGCGGGCAGCGCGAGCCCGAGGCAGAACAGCAGGCCCGCCAGCGCCGGCGAGGTCACAGGGAAGACGCACGGGGCGGCCACGAGTGAGGAGCACGTCGAGCCGTCGGGCGCGAGGCGGACACCCAGGCCGGGCGAGATCAGGACCGTCAGCCTGTACGCCACATAGGCCAGCGCGAGGACACAGCCTGCTGCCGCCGTGCGCAGCCCCGCCCGTACGCTGACGCGCCGATTCGACCGCGACTGGCGCACGGCCTGGAGAAGGAAGTCGGCTGTGGTGAAGCCGAGTTGGGAGACGAACAGAAGCGTGTACGGGGCTTGCGCCTGCGCCGGGCCGTGCGAGATCTGCTCGTAGCCGAAGAGCGCCGTCATTGCGCAGACGGTCACGGCGAGGAGGGCGAGGCGCAGCCGAAGGTGCCGCCGGGCTGGGACCGTCCCCAGGTTGCGCTGGAGCGAGAGGGCCACGAGGGCGGTGGCAGCGGTCAGCGAGGCGCAGTCGCGCAGGAACTGGGCGAGGTGCGGTACGACGGTTTCGCTGGCGTTCTCACCCAGCGGCGCGTGGCAGGCGAAGGCCAGGGCCAAGGAGCCGAGGAGCGTCCCCGTCGCCCGGGCGCCGGTCGGCCGGGGAGCGCGCCGGCCGAGCAGCCAGTAGAGGGCAGCTGCCGCGAGCAGACCCGCCATGCCGAGGAATGCGACGTTCATCGCGAACGGGATGGACCTCTCTCGATGGGCTGGGGTAAAAGGCGCGCCCCAGCTATCCGTTCCCCTCTCCGGTGGGCGGGAGGAGGGTGCGCGTTCGCCGGGGACGTGGTGGCGGGTGGCCGTGACCTGCGTCAGCATCTCCGCCGTGCGTTCGTCGGCTGGCGAATAACCCGTGAGTTCCGACAGGCGCGTCGCTGGTGAGGGTGGACGGAACGGTGACGGACACAGGCACGGCACCAACCCCCCGCTTCGGCTACGCCGCACCCTTGCGTGGTGGGCGACAGTCGGGAGGATGCCAAAGGTGGGCGGAAACCTCACGCTCGGTGGAACTCGGAGTTCCAGTGACGCTCCCGCACCACCGCGGCGGACCCACGAGAGCCCTCCCGGGCCGGGGTGGCCTGGGAGGGCTCTCGGGCAGCGGTGGCGCGGGGGATGCGTCAGCCGGCCGGTTACCGCGCCGAGTGGCCGAAGCGGTCGCCGACCGGCGGGAGGCCGCCCGTGCCGGGTTGGTAGGTGGTCACCTGGGCGACCGTGCCGCCTGCGATCGCATTGGACATCGGCAGGGCGTGCAGCGAGCCGTAGGAGGAGGGGCCGTACGGCATGCCGACGTACAGCTTCGTCCCGGTGAAGTGGATGTTGTGGCCCACGTACTGGTCGGTCCCGGGGGAGCCGGGTATGCCGGCGCTGCCCGGTGCGATCCACAGGTCGGAGTTGCCCGGCGCGCCCAGCAGGGAGAACGTCTGGACCGCGCCCGCGTCGGGGGCGCTGCCGATGTCCTCGCCGGAGACACCCACGGCGATCCGCATGGTGGCCGCGGTGCTCTGGGCGCGCGGCGCGGTGTTCACGATGGCGATCTGGTCGCCGAAGTGGTCGCCGGGTTCGCTGGCGCCCGAGACGCCGTCCTCGTTGGTTCCCTGCCAGAAGCTGTTGAGCTGGCTGTAGGTACCGGTGGCGGTGATGCGGACGGCGATGACGCGGCCGGTCTCGGCCCGGTTGACGTTGTCCACGCTCAGACCCTCACCTGGCGAACCGATCGCGAGGACCGACTCGGTCGCGGTCGCGGGGCCCGCCGTGGTGTAGTCGGCCATGGCCAGCGTGGCGCCGAACTCGTCGCCCGCTTCGGAGCCGCCGCTCAGTGCGTCGGAGTCCTGGGTGATGCCGGCCAGCGGGGTGGGGATGCCGTCGGCGCCCACCGTGTGCCCGAAGGTCCACACGCTGCCTGCTCCGGCGTGCCCGCCGACGGTCTCGGCTGGTGCGCCGACGGCGAGGTGGCTGCCGTCGGCGGCGACGCTGGTGCCGAACCCGTCGCCGGCCTCGTCGCCGCCGGGGACGTTGGGGCTGTTCTGGGTGACGGAAGTGTTCGTCTTGCCCCGCAGGTAGAACACCATGCCGGCCTTGGCCAGGCTGCCGGAGTTCTGCCCTGGCACACCGATCAGCAGGTACGGTTCGCCTGCGGAGGTGCGCCCGGCGGCGACCGCGTGACCCATGCGGTCACCGCTCTGCGAGGCCGCGGCGGCGACGGCCCCGGAGCCGGTGCCCTGTTCCAGGTGCAGGGTGGCGGCCCCGGTACCGATGCCGCCCCGCGCGCCGTGGAGCACGTCGACCACGCCGGCGTCGACGGCGCTGCCGAGGTCTTCGGCGGGAACGCCGACCACCAGGTCGGTGCAGCCGTCCTCATCGTGGTCGACGGCGTCGATCACCTCGCCGAACCAGTCGTCGGCTTCCGCGTCACCCGGCACCCAGTCGAGGTCCTGGGTGATCTCGGCCGTGCCCTTGCCGTCGCCGTACACCACCCGGATCACCCCCGCCGATGCCTTGCCGCCGACGGTGGCCTTGGGGTCGCCGATCGCGATGTCCTCGGCGCCGTCGCAATTGAAGTCGGTGATGGACGTGGCGACCACCTTCGACTCCACCCAGGACGCCAGGTCGTCGACGCGGGTGACGACCCCGCCGGTACGGGTCTCGGTCGTGGCGATGCCGAAGCAACTCCCTTGGTAGGAGCGGCTGTTGAGGGCCACCAGTTGGTGGGCTCCGTTGACCGTGCGCACCACCGGGCCGCCCGCGTCGCCCATGCACGCAGCCGCGCCGTCCTTGCCCGTATAGGTGGCGGAGGTGGCACTGGGTGCGCCCACAGTGAGTGCGCCGGTGTGCAGCTTCACGGGCGCCCAGTCGGTGGTCGTACGGCCGTAACCGGCGAACCGCAACTCCTCACCCGCAGTGGGGGCGGCGCCAGCCAGCGGGATCGGAGTGACCTCGGTGACGGGCCGGGACAGCCGGGCCAGGGCCAGATCGCGGTCGGTGCGCGGCACCAGTTCCACGATGTCGCGGACCGCTCCCTGGTTGGTGCCCAGGTCGGTGCGTCCGATGGTTGCGGTCGTTTTCAGTCGCGGTTTGCCCGGCGGGACGGCGAGGCTCTGGGCCGGTGCCTCGGCGAAGCAACTGGCCGCGGTCAGCAGCCAGTCCCGGTCCACCAGGACGGCTGAGCAGCCGCGCATGGCGTCACCCACGACCACCTGCGCGGTGTAGGTGTAGCCGTTGGTGGAGTCGGGAGTTCCGGTGACGGCGTACGTGGGCGCGGTGGTCACCGCGAGCGAGCCCGTGAGCAGCGCTGCGGCCAGCGCGAATCGGGCGACGGGTCTGCTGCGCCGGACGGCCCCGGAGCGCTCGGGGCGCGGTGTGGTGGGCATGATGTGGCCTCCGGTCACTTGCTCGTACGGATCTCGACCAGGACGAATTCACGGGTCTGCGGATCGGTGGCTTCGCCGACCGGTGTCCAGGTGTCCTTGGGCACCTCGACCTCCTGGGAAGCGTTCTCCGCCGCGGTGAGGGTGACGTCGGCGGTGTGTGCCGCGGAGCCCTTGACGGCGAACACCGAGGGGATCTCCAGGGAGAGGTAGCCTGACGTGCCCACGGTGCGGAAGCACACCCGGTCCTTGGTCCGCGACCACACCTCAAGGAGCCCGGTGGCCGAGTCGCAGGTGGCCAGGGTGATGTGGCCGTCGCCGCGCTTGAGGACGATGCCCGTCTCTTCCTTGATCTTGTCGGCGTTCGGGTAGAGGTAGTCCTCGACCGCGTAGCCGGGTTGGTCATCGGCCACCGTCACGGTGGCGTGTGACGGGTTGGGCGCGCTGTCTTGCGGGATGGCGTTGGTGGCGGCCACGAGCGCGGTGATGCACGCCGCTATGGCCACGCAGACGCCGGCTGTCCGCCGTGCCAGCTTCATGGAGTCTCCTCTGGGTCCAGACGATCGGGGTGGACGTGGCGCGCGGCCCGTCCCGGGCAGGCGGTGCACCGGTACGCGAACGCTCGGCCATGGCGGCGCGGGCCGAGACATCCGCGTCGTTCCCGGAGCGGCTGCACGGTGGCGCCGACGAGAGCCCGACGCAACTCCCGCTGAACGTCCGGAAGTTCATGGCTCCACGGCGTACCGGCAGCTAGCAGCAGAGTCGGGGGGAGTCTAGGATCACTCTCGCGAAATTGTCATGCCTTCGATCAATTTGTGTGCAGTCCACAGGTGCGCGCGGGGCCCACGGGTCAGTTCGTTCGGCGGTAGGTCGCCGACTGCGCCGCCGCCGGACGTCGACAACGGAGGGACATTTTGGACGTCACGTTCTGGAGCAGACGCCGCGTTCTCGGTGCCATAGCTGCCACCGCAACCGTCACTGCGACCTCAAGTCTCGTTCTCAGCACCGCAGTTGCCTGGGCCGACCCGCCGCCGGACGACGACAGCGACCCCTTCGCCCTGCCTGACACCGACCGGGCGAAGGTCATCAAGGAGTGGATGGTGGGCGGCAAGGCCGTCCACGCCGCCGCGGAAGTGGCCCTGACCGGCTCCGACGCCGACGTCCAGGACTTCCTGGCCACCGGGCTCGCCCAGGCCACCGCCGAGGACAACCGGGTCGCCGTCATGACGTCCCTCGCCGCGGGCGGGAAGGGCACCCGGCGTGAGGCGACCGCCGCGCTGAACGGTGGCGACCCCGCCATCGCCGCGTATCTGGGCGGCGGCTTCAAGTCCGCCATCGTCGAGGACCTCCAGGTCGCCACCGCGGCCGTGATGTCCACCGGAGGCAAGGCCGTCAACCGGGACGGTGGCACCGCCCTGGAGACGGGCACCCAGCAGGCGCTGGAAACCTTCCTCACCGACGGGCAGTACACCGCGCGCCTCCAGGACCTGCGGGTGGAGGTGTCCACCCTGATGGTGAAGGCGGGCCCCGAGGTACAGAAGTACGCCTCCCGGGCCCTGTCGGGCGGCGCGGCCGACGTCGAGTGGTTCCTCGACACCGGCCAGCACATCGCCCGCGCCCGCGACCAGGAAGCCGCGACGATCGAGGAACTCGTCGCGGTCGTCGAACGCGAGGGCAAGAAGGCCGACGCGAAGACCAAGCAGGCCGAAGAGGCTGCGGCGCGCGCGGGGGACGCCGCCGCGAAGGCCAGGGAGGCGGCGGAGAAGGCCGCAGCCGAGGCCCAGGCCGCCCAGAACGACGTGGTCAAGTCAGGGAAGGCGGCCCGTAAGGCGGCCGAATCCGCGAAGGGTGCCGCCGACTCGGCCCGCGCCGCCATCTTCGCCTCCCACGCCGCCGTTCAGGCGTCCCGCCGCGCCGCCTACGCCGCCACTGCCGCGCGCCAGGCCGCTGCCACCGCGGGTTCCGCCGCGGCCCGCGCCTACCACGCCGCCATCGCCGCGTCGAAGGACGCGTCCCAGGCGTCCGCCGCCAAGAACGCCGCCGTCGCCGCCCGCAATGCCGCCGCGAAGGCCCGTAGCGCGGCCAAGGCCGCCGACCACGCCGCGACTGCCTCGGCGCAGGCTGCGAACGCCGGATCCGCCGCGGCCTCTGCGGCGCGCAACGCTGCGGCTGCCGCGAACGCCTCCGCTACCGCAGCCGCCGCCGCGGGCCGGGCCCAGGCCGCGGCTGCCGAGGCCAAGCGACAGGCGCAGATCGCGAACACCAACGCCCGGATCGCGACCAACGCGGCGGGAACGGCCCAGGCGCTGGCCAACACGGCGGCCACCGCCGCCCGTACCGCACGCGACGCCGCCAACAGCGCGGCCGGCCATGCGGAGAAGGCCGCCGACGCCGCCGAGTGGGCCGCCACCTACGCCGGTCAGGCCATCGAGTACGCGAAGAAGTCGACCGAGTTCGCCAACGAGGCGACCAAGGCCGCCAATGTCGCCATCGACGCCGTCAACCGAGCGGTCGAAGTGGAGAAGCAGGCCCGCGAGGCCGAGTGGCAGCGGCTGGACGAGGACGCGGAGCAGGCCGTCGAAGAAGCCCGGCTGCTCGCGTCGTTGGAGAAGCAGCAGAAGGCCGACGCCGCTGACCGGCGGACCCAGGCCCAGCGCTTGGACCAGGCGACGAAGGACCTGATCGCGCAGGCCGAGGCGGCGCTGCGGGGTGGCGATACGGCGGGTGCCACTGCCCTCGGGCGTCAGGCCGCCGTCGCCCTGATGAACTCAGAAGGCACCTGGTCGCGCGAGGCAGCCACGTTCGCGCTGGCCGGCGCGGACGCCGACCTGCACGCCTGGATCGAAGCCGACCGGCAGTTCGCCCAGCACCAGGACGACCGGGAAAGCACCCTCTACCTCGCCCAGGTCGCCTCCCCCAACGTCGCCGACGCCGCGACCACGGCGCTGGAGAGCGACGATGCGGCTACGGTCACGGCATTCCTCAGCACCGGCGCGGTGGAAGCCGCTGCGATGGACAACCGCGTCCTGACCGCCTCCCTGCTGGCCAACGACCCCGGCAGCGCGGTGAAGAAGGCGGCCGGTAGCGCCCTGGACGCCGGCACGGCGCGGGCCCTGTACGACTTCTTGACCACCGAGTACGACGTGGCGCTGCGCGAGGACGATGCGGTGGCCACCGCCGCGATCCTCGCCACGGCAGGTCCCTACACGAAAGCGCACGCCCGGGCCGCGCTGGAGGGCCCGGTGTGGATGCGGCGCAACTTCGTCGCCTCGGTGCAGTACAAGACCGCCCAACTCGACCACGACTCCGCCACCCACATCGCCGCGATACAGGGCGCGATCGCCGCCGCCGCGAAGATCGCCCACAAGGCGCAGGAGGACGCCGCGCGGGCACAGGAGGCGGCGGCGAAGGCCCGTAACGCCGCTGCCGAAGCACAGGAGTGGGCGGACAAGGCGCAGAAGTCGGCTGCTCAGGCGCTCAAGTTCGCGCGGCAGGCGGATGCCAACGCGGACGCCGCCGAGCAGTCGGCCAAGGAAGCGCAGGCGTCGGCCGACCGGGCGAAGAAGGCGGCGGCCACCGCCCGCCAGGCCGCCCGCTCGGCCAACTACTCCGCCAACCGTGCGGTGGACGCCGCCGACCGTGCGGCTGCGTCCGCCGACTGGGCCCAGGCATCGGCCACGTCCGCCCGGGCGTCGGCGATCCAGGCGGGCCAGGACGCGAAGACCGCAGCAGCCGCAGCGAGCCAGGCGCACCGGATCGCCGTGGCCAAGCGACAGGCCGAGGTGGCGGCTGCGGCCAGGAGGGCGGCCGAGGCGGCCCGCAAGGCCATGCAATCCGGTACGAACCCTGCCGACACGCCCGACAACGACGATGTCAAGGGTGGCCTGCCCTGGTGGAAGAAGGGCGCTCGCTGGTTGGCCAAGTGGACCAGGAGAGGCAGTATTGCAGCCTCGCTGGTCGCCGGCGGTTGCGGCCTTCTCGGCACGCTAGCTCTTATGGGCGGGGCCACTGCACCTGCGGCGCCGGTGCTTGGAGAGTTGGCCGTCCTCTTCGGGAACATTTCGATCGGACTGTCCGGCCTCAACGTCGTGTTCACCGCGATCGGTTACGGGTGGGGTAGCGAACTCAAGAAGTCGCTGTATCGCTTCAGCCTCAGCGTGATCACCTATGGTCAGGGCCCCGCGGTCAAGGCCATCTTCAACCCCGTTACCTTGGGAGGGATTGCGTCGGCTACGCATGACCTCTTCTCACCGATCACCAATGTGTTGGGAGGTTGGTGACCTACCTCGAAGACCTCGCACCCTCATGACGGGGGTGAGGCGTGAGGGTGGGTGTGCCGACCGTCCAACAGACGGAGTCGGACGGTCGGCATCCCCATACAGGGCCAGGACGTTCAAGCCCGCCCGTCCCGGTCGGGAATCCCGGTGCGCGTATCCGCGCACGATTCCGGAGCGAGCCGGCCCGTCAGGCGTTGAAGACCGCCTCGGAGCGGTCGCGGTTTTCGTGCAGGTCCCAGTAGAGCGGGGCGATCTGTTCGGCCGTGGCCTTCGGGCCGTCTTCCGGGCCGTTCTCGCCGATCCAGACGTTGATCGCCACGTGGGCCGCGTGCACGCCGCTGCCTGCCAGTTCATGGTTGAGGTTGATCACCCAGTTGCGCAGGGCTGCCTGGGCCGCGTTGGCGTTGCCGAACATCAGCACCGGGTTCACGGAGCCCCCGCCGGTGGTGAACAGCAGGGTTCCGGCGCCCGCCGCGCGCATCGCGGGCAGGACCGCCCGGGTTGCCGCGACGGCGCCGTACAAGGTGTACTCGATGACGGGTTGCAGGTTGTCCACCGTGACCTCCGACGGAGTGGCCAGGGTGAGGCCCGGCACGGGGGAGTGCGGGGCCGGTGAATACTCCAGTACGTCGATGCCGCCGAAGTGTGCCCCGACCGCGGCCAGGGCGTCGGTCAGTGCGGCGCGGTCCAGGATGTCGGCGGGGAACGCGGCGGCCCTGATGCCTTCCTGACCGAGCTCGGCGACCAACGTCTCCAGCTTCTCTCGGGTACGAGAGATCAGGGCGATGTCGAAGCCGCGGCTGCCGAAGGTGCGGGCGATGGCCAGGCCCATGCCGGGGCCGGCGCCGACGATGGCGAGAGTGGGCACGGTGAGACCTCTTCTGTGATGTGTTCTGCGATGTGGCCGCCGGGGCGTGCGGAGGTCTGCTGCCCGGCTGGCGTACGGAGCGGGTGGGTGTGGGGCTGGCGTGGGTGTGTCGGTCGCCGATGTGGGGGGTGGTGTGTTGATCGACGCGAACTGCCCTGTTTCATAAGCGACTTGTGATGCCTTGCGGCATCGGTGTTCGCTGCCCTCGGCGATGCTGGGAGCGGGGAATGCGCGAGTTGGGTGGGTGTCCCCGGCCTGGTCGTCCAGGGACTGATCGGGAGGCACACCCTCGGCTGTGGTCATGCCTTCGCTGTTCGGTAACGCCACTATGGGTCAGGATGAAAGGCGATACAAAAGGCACATCGGTGTGCGCGACGGAGGGGGCGGGTGTCATGCAGGACAGCGCTGGTATCGAGATGGCTGCTTCGGCCGGGCCGTGCGCGAACGTCCCCGCGGAACGCATGGAATTCGTTCGCCACGTGCTCGACCGGGTGGGTGACAAGTGGAGCATGCTGGTCATCGCCGTCCTGGAGGGTGGACCGATGCGCTACACGGACTTGCAGCGGCAGATCCCGGGCATCTCCCAGCGCATGCTGACCCGCACCCTGCGCCAACTCGCGGACGACGGGTTGGTCAGCCGTACCGCCTACGCCGAAGTGCCGCCGCGCGTCGAGTACGCGCTCGCTCCGCTCGCCGGTGGCCTGATCGAGGCCGTCACGCAGTTGATCGGGTGGGCCACCGACCACCATGACGAGGTCCTGGCCAACCGCTCCCGCGCCGACGCCACCGGGCCTTCTACGTAACGGAGTTGAGGGAGGCGAGCCCCTGCCCCCCGGAGCTGCGGAGTGCCGGAGCAGGGAGTGCTGCGGGACCGCGGACGGCGCCGGGTTGTGTTCGGCTCGCCGCGGGTCTTCACCCTTGCGCTGCGCCGTCGTCTACGTGCCCACGATGGGAGTGGATCGGCGCGTGGTCGGTTTCGCCGACGTGATGTGCGTACATCAATGTGCCTTTTGTGAGGCCCCAGTTACTTCCCTACGGTGAGGCTACGCACTATTCGTAACCAAGCGAGGAGTGGCATGCCGATCCAACGTCTCAACCACGCCGTGCTCTACGTCCGCGACGTCGAACGCAGCGTCGCCTTCTACGCCGACCTGCTGGGCTTCCGTCTCCGCTACCGCCTCCATGCCGACGGCGAAGTGCCCGAGGCCGCGTTCCTCCAGGCCGAGGCCTCGACCAACGATCACGACCTGGCCCTGATGCAGATCGAAAGCCCGATCTCCCCGCAGGGCCCGGAGCGGCGCCCCGGGCTCGCGCACCTGGCGTGGGAGGTGGACACCCTGGCCGAGCTCCAGCGCATCCGCGGCAGGCTGCTGCGGATGGGCGGGTTGGATCGGGAGCTCGACCACGGCACCACCAAGTCGTTGTACGCGAGCGACCCGGACGGCCTGTTGTTCGAAGTGTGCTGGGTGGTGCCCGCTGACCGGGTCGGCGGGGTTACCCCCGAGGCCCTGGCGCCGCTCGACCTGGATGCGGTCATCGCACAGTTCGGCGCGGACCTCCCCGGCGGGATCGGGATATCTGTTCCGGCCCACCACTGAACCAGCAGGTGCTGTTCCTCCCGGCGGGCCGCCACCCCCGACCCGCCGGGGCCCGTTGACGTACGGGCCTGCCGGCGCCCTGACGGCCGTACGACGGTGACGGCACCCACCCGCAGGCCATCCACCCGCGGGCCATCCACCCGCAGCCCACCCGCTCGTGGGCCACCCACCCGCAGGCCACCCACGTCCCACCCGTAAGGGTCGCCCACAGCCCACCCGTAAGGGTCGCCGCACGCCCTCCTGGATACCCCCCTGGGTATATCTGTTACCGTGGATTCACATACCCCGGGGGGTAAATTTCACGAGGGAGAGCAAGCCGTGTTCCACATCGACACCCTGGAAACCGAAGGTCTGGGCAACCGCAGCTATCTGGTGGGTGGCGCCCGGGCCGCGGTGGTGGTGGACCCGCCGCGGGACGTGGATCGGGTGATCGCCGCTGCCGCCCGGCGCGGGGTGCGGATCGTGGCGGTGGCGGAGACCCACGTGCACAACGACTACGTCACCGGCGGGCTTGAGCTGGCCAGGCTGACCGGCGCCCGCTACCTGGTGCCCGCCGGGGCCCTCGTGGACTTCGCCCGGGTCGCCGTGGCCGACGGCGACGTCGAGGAGATCGAGGCGGGGCTCGGGCTCCGTGCCGTGGCCACGCCCGGGCACACCCCGCACCACACCTCGTACGTACTGGAGGAGGACGGGCGGGCGGTCGCCGCGTTCACCGGCGGTTCGCTGCTGCTCGGTGGCGTGGGCCGGCCTGACCTGGTCGAGCCGCGGCTGACCGATCGACTGGCCCGTGCCCAGCACGCTTCCGTACACCGGCTGGCCACCGAGTTGGACGACGAGGTGGCCGTGCTGCCCACGCACGGGTTCGGCAGCTTCTGTTCCGCCGGCCAGAGCGGTGGCGGGCACGACACGATCGGGGCGGCGAAGGCGACCAACCCGGCGCTGCTGAAGGACGTGGAGACGTTCGTCGCCGAACTGCTGGAAGGGTTGGACGACGTTCCCGCCTACTACGCGCACATGGGCCCGGCCAACTCCGCAGGGCCCGCGCCGATGGACCTGACGGCGCCGGAGCGGGCGGACGCGGGAGAGATCGCCCGCCGCCTGGCTGCCGGTGAGTGGGTTGTTGACCTGCGCGATCGTCGGGCGTACGCGCAGGGGCACGTCGCGGGCTCGTTGAACATCGAGGTGGCGGGACAGTTGGCCACCTACCTCGCGTGGCTGATCCCGTGGGGCAAGCCGGTCACCCTGCTCGCTGAGACCGCCGATGAGATCACCCGCGCCCAGCGCGAACTGGCCCGGGTGGGCATCGACCGCCCGGCCGCGGCGGCCGTCGGCTCACCCATCGACTGGGCCGGCGACGGGGTGCCGCTCGCCGACTTCCCGCGGGCCACCTTCGCCGACCTGGCCGCGGCCCGCGAGCGCGGTGCGCAACCGGTCGTACTGGACGTCCGGCGGGACGCCGAACGGTCGCAGGGTTGGATCGAGGGCAGCGTGCACGTCCCCGTCCACCAGGTCCACCAGCGGCTGGACGAGGTGCCTGCGGGCACGGTGTGGGTGCACTGCGCGGGCGGCATGCGCGCCGCGATCGCGGCATCCGTCCTGGATGCGGCCGGACGCGAGGTCGTCGCCGTCGACGACGGGTACGCCGCAGCCGTCGCAGCCGGCCTCACCCTCGCCACCCCCGCACAGCACTGACCGCGCCCCACCCCCGCCGGCCACCCGCAAGGGCCAGGGCCCGGGTGGTGGGCGTCAGAGGAAGCACCATGTTCTTGCCGTTGAGCGGCTTTGCCCGCATGACTCCCGCAGGGGGCGGCCGACTGACTCCCGTACGGAGCGACCACCCGGCTTCCGTACGGGGTGACGGACTCACCTGCGGACGGGGTGGCCGCACGGCTCCCGTACGGGGCGGTCGAGCGGCGGGTGACGCCGGATGACCGCGCTCCTGTTCGCCCTCGTCGCCGGGGCCCTCGTCGGTCTCGCGCTGGGCTCACTCGGCGCCGGCGGCAGCATCCTGGCCGTGCCCGCCCTGATCTATCTGCTCGGGTTCAGCCCGGCCGAGGCCACCACCGCCAGCCTGATCATCGTCATCGTCACCTCGCTGACCGCCCTGGTGGCACATGCCTGGGCGGGGGCGGTGCGCTGGCGGGCCGGTCTGTCGTTCGCCGCCGCCGGGCTGCTGCCCGCGGCCGTGGCCGGCTCACTGTCCGTACGGGTTCCCGCCACCGTACTCACCCTGTGCTTCGCCGTGGTGGCGGTGGCCGCCGGCCTACGGATGCTGCGCCGGCGCACGTCGTCGGAGCAGGCGGCGGGGGTGTCGATGCCCCGCGCGGCCGGGGCTGGGGCCGTGCTCGGCGCGGTGACCGGCTTCCTCGGGGTCGGCGGCGGCTTCCTCGCCGTACCGGCCCTGGTGGCGGCGTTGGCGATGCCCATGGGTGCGGCCGTCGGCACCAGTCTGCTGGTGATCGCCACCAACGCCCTGGTCGCCCTCGGCGCTCGCGCATCGGCTGACATCAGCCTGGACTGGGCCGTGCTCGTGCCGTTCATCGCGACGGCGGTGCTGGGGGCGTGGGACGGCAGGCGGCTGGCGGCGAAGGTCCGGCCCGCCATCCTGCAACGGGTCTTCGGGGGGTTGCTGCTGGCCGTCGCCGCGGCGATGGCGGTTGGCGCCGCGCTGTGAAGGGCGCGAAGGGTGTGAACGGGTGCTGCGCTGTGAGTCGGCACCGGATGGGGAAGGGGTTGTGCCTTGGGCAGGGGCGCCACCCTGTGAACGGGCGCGACCCTGTGAACCGGCGCCGCGCTGTGAACGGGCACCGCCCTGTCACGTGGCATCCCGCTGTGACGTGGCACTCCGCTGTCAACCGGCATCCCGCTGCGCAGCGGCACCGCACCCTGAACGGGCCGACACTCCCGTCGCGGGCGGCTCAGCACCCGGCCGGGTGGCTGTACACCCGGGCGGCGCCGCGGCGGACCGCCAGGGAGAAGCAGGACCCTCAGGCCAGCGAAAGGAACAGCTTCTCCAGCCGGGCGCGCATCTGCGCCGAGTCCCGTACCTGCGGGTCCTCGCTGGTCAGGCACTGTTGCAGACCGGTGGCGATGATCGAGAACCCGGCCCGGTCGAGCGCCTTGGAGACCGCCGACAACTGTGTGACGACGTCCTCGCAGTCCCGGCCCTCCTCCAGCATCTTGATCACTCCAGCGAGCTGACCCTGTGCCCGCCGCAGCCGGTTCAGCGCCGACTTCAGTTCCTCGGCACTCATGTCGAGTTGCACACCAACCTCCTCGTATACCCCCACGGGTATCTTACCCTCGGGGGAGCACACCAGAAAGGCATCCGAACCATGACCGTCACCGCGCTCACCCCCCACCAGGCCGCCGCCCGCTTCGGCGAGTGCACCGTGATCGACGTCCGTACCCCGGGTGAGTACGCCGCCGGCCACCTACCCGGCGCCCACAACATCCCGCTGGACCGCTTGGGCGACGCCGCGGCGGCCCGGACGGAGGCCCCGCGGCGCACCCCGCTCCTCCTCGTCTGCGCCTCCGGAGCCCGGTCCGCCAAGGGCTGTGACCAGTTGGCGAACCATGGCATCGAGGCCAGCACGTTGGAGGGCGGCACCCACGCCTGGGCCTCCATAGGCTACGAGATCGAGCGGCCCGAGAGCGCCCGCGCGACCTGGCCCATGGACCGGCAGGTCCGTCTCGTCGCCGGCACCCTGGTCCTGATCGGTTTCGTGGCCGGCCTCGCCTGGTCGCCCGCGCACTGGCTGTCCGGGGCCATCGGCGCGGGGCTCCTCTTCTCCGGCGTGACCAACACCTGCGGCATGGCCACGCTGCTGGCCAAGCTGCCCCACAACCGCGCCCCCAAGAGCGCCGTCACCTTCGACGAAACCCTGCGCCGCTTGACCGCTTGACCGCTTGACCGCCTGGCGCCGCCCCGGCGTCCGGGTGCCACGGTGGCCCTGCGCCCCGCCGCAGCCGCCGGGCCGGCCGGGGCCAGCCCGGCCACCAGGCCACCGCGGCAACCGGTGCACCCCACGGGGCGCAGGGTCAGGACGGGGCGGAACCGCCATCGGCCACCGTGCGCTGACGCCGATAGTGGCGGGCCGCCCGTGCCCGGTTCCCGCAGGACGGCTTGCACCACTCCTGTCGGCCGTGGCTCTTGAGGAAGTAGCGCACGCAGCGGGGCGCGGTGCAGGCACGTAGCTGCGTGTGCTGCGGCCCGCTGAGGAAGTCGATGGCGGCCCGGGCCAGGGCGGCGACGAGTCGTACGTACGGATCGTCTTCCGCGGACAGCAGCCGGGTGTCGGGTGCTCCGCCGGCGGGCCAGTCGAGCTGCGGGGCGACCGGTTCCCGCGCGGCGCTCGCATTGAGGTGGGCCACGGCCCGGTCGGTGGTCATCAGGCGATGGGCGTCCGCCGGGCTGGGCGGAGCGGGGCTGACCGCCCGGGCGAACAGGGCCCGGACCGCTTGCCGAAGCTCGATGATCGCCAGCCTGAGGTCTTCGTCCACCGTGAGTGCGGCGGCCGGAACGCGGTCGGCCAGCAGGCCCTCCTGCTCCTGGAGCCAGTGCGTCGCCCCCCGGATCGTGGCGAGGTCATCGGCGACGCCGCCGTCCCCGTCGTGGCGAATCGTGCTCGCCAGTTCCAGTGCAAGCCAGCGCTCCACGCGGCGTCCCCTTTCATCCCGGTGCCGGGCCGTCAGCCACTTGATCACATCGGCGTACACACCCTAGGGTCCCTAACGGTAAATGAAAAACTTCCGTTAGATGTCGGGGTGGGTGATGGCGTCCGCCCCGGCACGGGACGGCGGCCGGGCCCGCCATGGGAGGCGACTGCGGCATGACGCTGCTTGCACAGATCAGCGACCTACACCTGGACGGCAGCGAGCGGGCCACCCGCCGCGCCACCCGCGTCATGGATTACCTGCGGGCCCTGCCCCGCCCGGTCGATGCGCTCCTGGTCACCGGGGACATCGCCGACCACGGCGAGGAGGCCGAGTACGAGGAGGCGGCGCGGATACTGGCCGCCCCCTTCCCCGTACTCACCTGCCCCGGGAACCACGACGTGCGAGCGGCCTACCGCAAGGCCCTGCTCGGCCAGGCGCCCGACCACGGCCCCGTCAACCAGGTCCACCACATCGCCGGCACCGCCGTCCTGATGTGCGACTCCACCATCCCGGGGCGCGACGAGGGGCGCCTCGACGCCCAGACGCTCGGCTGGATCGACGCCACCCTCGCCGCGTTGCCGCAGGACGCCGCGGCGCTGATCGCCTTCCACCAACCGCCCGTCGTACTCCACCACCCCCTGCCCGACTCCGGCAGGCTCGAAGAGCCGCACCTGCTGGCCGAGTTGATCCACGCGCACCCGCAGGTCGTCGCCGTCCTCACCGGCCACGCCCACACCGCGGCCACCTCGTCCTTCGCCGCCCGCCCGCTGATCGTCGGACCGGCCGTCACCTGGACCCTGCGCATGCCCTGGGAGGGCGAAGGAGCCGCGGACCGGGACCAGCCGCCCGGCCTTGCCTTCCACGTCCTGGACGAAGAACGGCGCCTGACTACCCACTACCGCGTCGTGCTCTGATCCCGCACCCGCCCGATCCGGAGGCACCGTGGTCCACCCCTACGCTGTCGCCGGGTTCCTGGCGGCGGTCCTTCCGCTGATCGCCACCCCCGGCGCCAGCCTGGCCCTGCTGATCCAGCACGTCACCGACGGCGGTCGCCGGCAGGCCCTCCCCGTCGTCCTCGGCACGGTCACCGGTCTGTACGTCCATGCCGTGCTCGCCGTGGCCGGCCTGTCGGCCCTGGTCATGCACTCCAGCGTCGCCTTCACCGCCGTCAAGCTCGCCGGCGCCGGCTACCTCATCGGCCTCGGCATCTGGGCCTGGCGCTCCGCCACCCCCCCCGCGACGTCCAACCCGACCACGACACCCACCCCGACCGGGACACCCACCCTGCGTACGACACCCATCCCAGCCACGACACCCACCCCGCGCCGGCAGCGCCCGGCCAAGCGCGCGGATTCCGTCTACGCGCAGGCGTTGCTGGCCAACGTCCTCAACCCGAAGGCGGCGGCCATCTACTTGACCCTGGCCCCCCAGTTCATCGCACCCCGCCAGCCCTTCGGTGGCCAGATCCTGACCCTGGCCACCGCCCACGCCCTGCTGATCGCGCTCTGGCTCACCGCCTGGACCGTACTCATCCGCCGCGCCTCCTGCGCCCTGCGAACACCCTCCTTCAAACGCGCGGCAGCCAGGACCACATCGGTGGTTCTCCTCGCTCTCGGCGTCCGGAGCGCTGTGACGTAGCGCGCGGGAGGGTTGGCGGACGGGGGCGACGCCCCCTGCCGACGGTTGAGTGCTCGGCCCGGGAACAACCCGCCCCCACTCGGTGGGCAGCGAGTGCGCTACTCGCCGGTTACGGACACGGGATGCCGGGCTGTATCACGTGCAGCTCGATCTCTTCCTCGGCTTGCCAGCGGCTGTCCAGGGCGGTTCCGATCGCGGGCTGCTGGGAGCAGACCAGCCAGGAATCGGGTTCGCCGTCGGCTGGGTTCGCGTATGGGTTGACGCCAGGGCGGGCGCCGACGAGGCGGGAACCCTTGGTCAGCGATTTCTCTACATCGGCGAGAGCTGATCGCGCGCCGGACACCGTCAACCCGGTGACCTTGGGCATCTTCAGCCACGGGACCGGGTTGCCGTCCTTGTCCGGGCAGGGCTCGGCCTTGTGGACGGCGGCGAACTCAACCGACTTTTTCTGTTGCGACTGGAAGCACACGGACCAGTCGGCGCGGGGTGCCCGGTCGCTTTCAGTGGCATCGTGGGCCGATGAGGAAAGGCCGGCGAGACGCGCTTGCTCCTGGGCGGCTCCGAGTACCTGCCCTTTCTGGGGCGCGAGATCCGGCGGTGATTCTGCATTGTTGCCACATCCCACGGCCATCGTTCCACCGATGATGACCAGCGAGATCGTACGGAGGGAAGTTCTCATTGTTGGCCCTGCCGTTCTGCCGTCGATACGTTCTGGCCCATGTGCGGGTAAATGGTCTCCGGGCCCTTTCTCAAGGCCGTTTGGGCGGGAGAGACGTGCCGCTTGGCGCTGGCGGACAGCGGACTTCGGGCAGGTGACAAGGCGTTGCAGCGGATCCGTGTCCGGCCCTGCATCGAGGTGGTGCTGGTGGAGCGAACAGCAGTAGTGGTACGCATCAAGGGAATAAGAAGCCAACGCGGGCGTAGGCCCATACGGCGTGTCCTTTGAGTAGCAGGAGGCGGGCATGGTGGTTGGTCGACTTTCTGTCTCCTGTTCTGACGTCGCAACAGGTGTGGCATTCATCGGTGGCCGCTTATGGCGAACCCGTAACGTCAGCCGGCTCCAGTGCGTGATTCCCGTAGCGCCTCTCTGCTCGGCCAGGGTTCGAGGTCAAACGGATAGGACATTTAATGTCGAAGGCAATCAGGTCAACAAGTCGCACTAATGCTGGCAGTATCGCAATGAAGAGTCAAGAAATAGCGGGTAGTTGGCGGAGCCATTCCGCACTTCGGTGCGTCTTGAAAGCGACGTCTGGCTTGACTCATCCCTCCCCTTTGTATGGGCCGGGCATCGAACTCGCCGACCGCCGCAAGGGAAGGCCGCACGTGCCCCGCCCCCTTGATGGCTCCAGCAAGCCCCGGCCCCAGCCAGGCCCACGACTCAGCCGTTCCCCGGCCGGGCAGCGAAGTCGCGCGCACCGTGCAGCCAGGCCACGTACCCGTGGAGGTCGTCTTCGCTGAGGGCGCGCAGCATCGTGTTGCGGGCCCGGGCTTCCTCGCCTGTGGGGTGGAAGAGTTGTTCGCCCATCTGTCGGGCGAGCAATTGGACGCGCGCGGTCCGCTCCCTTCGTACGGCGTTGAACTCGGCCAGCCGCTGCGGCACGTCGGCGGCGGCGTCCGCGAGGACGTCGCCGAGGACGACGGCGTCCTCCAGCGCCTGGCACGCGCCCTGGGCGGCGTACTGGAGCATGGCGTGGGCCGCGTCACCCATCAGCGTCACCCGGCCGTCGGACCAGACGGCCACCGGATCGCGGTCGCACAGCACCCACTCGTGCCAGTCTTCGCCCAGGTCGAGGAGTTGCTTGGCGCTGTGGCCGAGGTGTCGGAAGCGGTGTCGTACGAGTTGCTGGGGCACGCGGCGCCCGGCGACCGGATCGCGGGCGCCGTCGTCCAGGGTTGCGGCGAGGTTGAGGTAGCGGCCGTTGCCGATGGCGTAGTGGACGAAGTGCCACTTCGGTCCCGCCCACAGCGTGACGGCGTTCCACCGCAGCCTCGGCGGCACCCGCTCGATGGGGATGACCGAGCGGTAGATGGTGTGGCCGGAGATCCTAGGTGGGCCGTCGCCCACCAGCCGTGCTCGTACCGTGGACCGGATGCCGTCGGCCCCGACGAGCAGGTCGCCGGCGAACGTCCGGCCGTCCGCCGTGCGCACCGTGACGCCTGTCGGGTGTTGGGCGTACGACGCGACGGACGCGCCGGACACCAACTCGACACCGGCCGCCGTGCGGCAGGCCGAGAGGAGCGGCTCGTACAGATCGACGCGCTGCACCACGGCGTACGGGTTCTTGAACCGTGCGCGGTACCGCCCGGTGAGCGGCAGGGTGATGACCGTCTCGCCCGTGACACCGTCCATGAAGCGCAGTTCGTCGATGAACACCGCGCGGCTCTGTACCCGGTCGCTCAGCCCCAGCAGATCGAGGGCGTGGAAGGCGTTCGGGCCGAGTTGGATGCCGGCGCCCATCTCGGTGAAGGCGTCCCGGCGTTCGAGGACGGTGGCCCGGTGTCCGTGTCTGGCCAGGGACAGCGCGGTCGCGAGGCCGCCGATGCCACCGCCGGAGACGAGCGCGTGTGCCATGTCGGCGCCCTCTCTCAGACCGGGGCGGCCAGGGCGGTCAACGGCCCGCCCGCCCGGTCGCCGCCCGCCGCGCAGCGCCCGCGGAGGCGGGCAGGTCATCCGGGTCGCGCAGGGCCGCGATCTTCAACTGGCGCACCAGCATGAACAGGCCGTAGCTGGCGATCAGGGCCAGCAGTGGAGCGCCGACGATGTACGCCCACACGTGCCGGATGCCGAACCTCCGCCCCTCGACGATCATGTAGGCGCCGAGCGCGGCCCAGGTCAGCACCAGATCGGCGTAGATGAACTGGGCGGCCAGATTGGTGGTCGCGTCCCGGAGGAAGTGGGTGACGACCCCGCCGGGGCCGGCGTCCGCGTTGCGCACCACGAACAGCACGGCCAGCGTGCCCATGACGGCCGCACCGACGAGGGCGGACGCCCCGTACAGCACGCACAGGGCACGGTCCCTGTCTGGCAATTCACGAAGGCGCATCGCCTCGTCCCCCTGGGAAGTGGTCGTCGAGCGGTCGACAGCACGCGGGATCATCGTTCGTACCGGTAGTCATCGAGGTCGAAGTGGCTGGCGCGCCAGGCCGCCTCGAAGGTGGAGGCCGGGCGGACGGCGGGAGCGTCACCGCGTTCGTCGAGGTAGTAGGTGTTCGTCCCCCGGCAACTGGGGTCGAGGAACACCGTCTGCTGCTGTCGGCGCAGCGTCCTGCGGAAGGATTCGTCGTGCTTGTCGGCACGGATGACGGCCTCGGTGGCCCGCCGGCGCCGCGCTTCCTTGATGACGCGCA
This sequence comes from Streptomyces sp. HSW2009, assembly GCF_040240285.1. Classification (NCBI taxonomy): domain Bacteria; kingdom Bacillati; phylum Actinomycetota; class Actinomycetes; order Kitasatosporales; family Streptomycetaceae; genus Streptomyces; species Streptomyces sp. HSW2009. The sequence goes on from NZ_JBEHZD010000024.1 coordinate 26,372, forward strand.
GGGCGTGGGTGACCTGGTAGTCGATCATTCCGAACCACGAACCGCCGGTGAAGGAGTACGGGCCGACGATGAACCACAGGTTCGGATAACCCTTGACGGACGTGCCCTCGTACGACTGGAAGCGCTCCGTCCGCCAGAACTCCCCGAGGTCGCGGCCACCCCTGCCGTGCATCGGGAACGGCGGCAGGTTGTCCAGGACGTGGAAGCCGGTGGCCAGGATCAGCACGTCGAACTCCTGCGCCTGGCCGTCCGCGGTGCGGATGCCGGTCTCGGTGACCTCCACGATGGGTTCGGTGACGAGGTCGACGTTCTCCCGCGTGAAGGCGCGCCAGTAACCCTTGGCCAGCGACGGCCGCTTGCAACCCACCCGGTAGGACGGCGTGAGCTTGCGCATCAGCTCGGGGTCCCCGCCTACCTGCCGGCGCAGATAGACCCTGGACGCGGCCTCGCCCGCCCGCACCAGGAACGGGAAGCGGCGGTAGTGGACCATGGCGAGGACGAAGCTGACCTCCGTCGCCACGTCCGTGAGCAGCCGTACGGTCCGCTGGGTCCACGGGGCCGTCGCGAACATCCGGCGGACGGCCTGCGGCACCGGGAGGTCGGGCTTGGGCAGCAGCCAGATGGGCGTGCGCTGGTAGATGTGCAGGTGCGCCACGCGCGGGGCGATCTCCGGCACCACCTGCACACCCGACGCGCCGGTGCCGATCACCGCCACCCGCCGGCCGTCCACCTCCAGCGCCCGGTCCCACTCCGCGGTGTGGACGACGTCACCCTTGAACCGGTCGAGACCGGGGATGGCGGGCCTCTTGGGCTTGGTGAGCCACCCGGTGGCGCAGACCACGAACCGCGCTGAAAGGCAGGTCCCATCGCTCAGGGACACCCGCCACAGGTGTGCCCTCTCGTCGTAACTCGCTTGCTCCACCGCGGTGTTGAGGCGCAACTTGGGTCGGAGGTCGTACTTGTCGACGCAGTGGTCCGCGTACGCCTTCAGCTCGTCGCCCGGGGGGAACAGCCGGGACCAGGCGGGGGAGGGGTCCGAGGCGAAGGAGTAGGAGAAGGCCGAGATGTCCACGGCGATGCCGGGATACCGGTTGGCGTGCCAACTGCCGCCGACGTCGTCCCGCTCCTCCACGAGGACGAAGTCGTCGATGCCGGCCCGCCGGAGACCGATGGCGGTCCCGATGCCGGAGAACCCCGCACCGATCACCAGCACCTCGTGGTCCGGTCCCACCGTTCCCCTCCTCGGCTTCACAGCGCCACCCCGATCGCCTGGAGCGTTCCGAAGACGAGGAGCAGCAGACAGGTGTGTTCCAACGCCGGGATCAGCTCCCGACCGCCCGCCCTGCTGAGCACCCTGCGCAGCGGGAAGACGGCGACCGGTACGGCGCCGATGACCAGCAGCGTCCAGGGGCGGGTGGTGGCCATGGAGAGCGCGGCCACGAAAGCGCCCACCACGCAGCACACATAGAACCGGCGCGTCCGCACGGCGCCCAGCCGCACCGCGAGGGTGATCTTCCCGGTGACGGCGTCGGTGGGGAGGTCGCGGAGGTTGTTCGTGGTCAGCAGCGCACACGCGAGCAGGCCGATGGGCACGGACGCGGCCAGGGCCGCCCCGGGGACGTCGCCGGTCTGTACGAAGACGGGGGTGCAGACGAAGACGACGCCGTGGTAGCAGAAGATGCTGATCTCGCCGAAGCCGTGGTAGCCGTACGGCCGGGGACCTCCGGTGTAGAACCAGCCGCCGAGCCCGACCAGCACGGTCACCGGGAGGAGCCACCAGGAGACCGTCACGGCCAGCGCCACACCGGCCAGTGCACCGATGCCGTACAACACCGCCCCGTGCCGGAAGACCTGGCGTGGTGTCGCCCGCCCCGAGCCGACCACCCGGGTCGGGCCCGCGCGGTGGTCGTCCACCCCACGGATGCCGTCGCTGTAGTCGTTGAAGAAGTTCGTGCCGAGGACGAAGCCGAGTACGAAGACCACGGTCAGGGCCGCGCGCCACCCGTCGACGGAGCCGGCGGAGTGGGCGAGCGCGAGACCGACGGCCAGGGGCGCGTAGGTGACGGGGAGCGTCTTGAGCCGGGCACCGATCACCCAGTTGCGTACGGCGCCGCGGACGGGTTCCTGTTGCAGGGTCACTTCTTGGTCCCCACACCCAGGAAGAGGACCGCCGTCGACCGCGTCCGCACCATGCGCACCTCGTCGAGCCGTCCGACGGCGTACCCGGCCATCTCCCGCAGGCGCGGACGCAGCCCGATGAGGCGCAGGTCAACGCCGTGTTCCCGGGCGACCCGGGTCAGCCGCTCCCGGTTGACGAACAGCCGGTGGTCGTGGGTCCCGCGCGGTGGGCGGCCGGCGATCGGGACGTTCTCGGCCAGGGTGATGGAGACGAAGCGGGCCACCCTCGTGTCGGCGATGGTGTCCACCACGAGCGTGCCGCCCGGGCGCAGCACCCGGCACGCCTCGGCGACCACCGCGTAGGGGTCGGGCACGTGCTCAAGGCACTGCCCCGCGGTGACCACGTCGAAGGCGGCACCATCGAACGGCAGGTCGGCGACGTCGGCCCGGACGACCTCGTCGAAACCGTGCCGGAGCGCCTCGCGCAGCGACAGTTCAGAGAGGTCGACGCCGACCGTGCGGTACCCCTTGCCGACCGCGTACGGGCCGAACAGGCCACCGCCGCAGGCGACATCGAGCAGCGTGGCCCGCCCGTGGTCGGCGGCGGGAACGAAGTCGGAGCGCGCGCGGGCGATCCAACCCAGCGGTGCCAGCGCTCCGCGCGGGTCCCACCACTGGTCGGCGAGTCCGTCGTAGTCGGAGATGAAGTCCTTCCTGAGCCCTGCCACGTCCCCTTGCCGCCCACGCATCGGGCTACCCCCTTCGTGCGGTCCTCTGGCTTGCGGTCCTCTGGCTTCGTGCAGTCCGCCGGCCGCGGCCCCGTCGATCGGTGCACGCATGAGTTCCGGGCACGCCAGCGGCAGATTCGGGCACACCCAGTGAGAGATCCGGGCACGCCCGTGCAGGAGGCGGTCCCGGCGTTGGTGATCCTTCACACCCCGTGCGCGGTGGGGCCAGGGGCGTTTCCGCCCGGCTGGCGCGCAAAGAGGAAAAACTGAAGCGTATGAGGCGCGCGCATGCGGAAGATCACCCACTCGAATGCGAGCAGGCGCGTGATGTCCGCCCTAGTTCTCCATGAATCGGGCTGCGTTGCGGACGGCTGGAACGGCCGACCGTCCGCATCTCAGTGCACGTCCGGAGACGACGTTCACCGATGCCCCCTTCCCCGTTGGTTCGCGCAGATGACTGCGCGAGCTGTAAACCACGTTAGGAAGCGGGACACCCTCGCGCAATAGTCGAGAATAGGACGAGCCTGAGGTTGTCTGGAATTCAGTGAATCCTTTCCGGCCTGCTGCGGTCTTCTTGGGCGGTGGTCCACGATGACGGCCACCGAGGCCGGAGATCACCGCTAAGGCGTGGCTGACGCTATGTCAAAAAATCTGTGAGTAGCGGTAGTTGAGGTCTGACGGACGGCCCGTCTGGGGAGCCGTCGGCCGGTACCCGCCTCGGGACAGGCGTGATCTTCCTCCTGCTGCATGCCCGCGGGTTGATGCGGAATGCTGACGGCGCGGAAGGGTGGATTCGAGTGGGGGATTTCAGCCGGGACTTCGGGCGTTCTTTCGATAATTCCCGCATGCGAACTCGGCGGCGTGGGACGGATGGGGTTCATAAGGCCGATGGTGCTGCGGGCTATTACACGCGGGGCCGTCACCCAGGTCTCCCGGATCGAACACAGTGGCCTTCTCGACCTGGGGGCGCATCCAGCGAGCTCGCTCGGAGTCCGGGCCGGGGGCTAACGGCTACTTCGGCATGTACGACCGGACCGCCTGGTGGGCGCTGGTGTCCGGGGTGGCCGAATCCGGAGGGCCACCGACCCCGGAACGGGCGCGTCCGGTGCCTGATTGCGCGCTCCGGTCGCACCGGGGAGGTGGAGCGGAGGTGCTGCGGCCCGCCCGCCCTGCGCGGCCTCGAAGAGCTGCGCGGGCGGTACGGGCTGACGCCCTTCACCCGGCGGGCGTTCGGCGGACTCCGGTCGTAGGAAGTGGACTTGAGGGCCCGGACTCGAAGCCCGGGCCCGGGGCCCTGTCGTGGGGCGTTACGCCAGCCACGTCGGGTCCGCGACGAGTTCCTGGAGCTCGTTGACGAGCCGTGCGGAGTGGAAACCGTCCGCGGCGGCATGGTGCACCTGCACGGCGAGGGGCAGCAGGACCCGGCCGTCCCGCTCCGTGTAGCGGCCGAGCGTGAAGATGGGCGCGAGGTGGTCCCAGCCGTCGCCGATGTTGAGGTTGAAGCCGGTGAAGGACGCCCAGGGCAGGCTGGACACGTCGAAGGTGTTGGCCGGCCGCTGGTCCTGCGGGAAGAAGTCGGCGGCGCGAGCGTGCTCCGCGAGCAGCGGGGCGGCGGCGTCGTGGAACGCGCCGAAGTCGGATTCGTAGGGCGACCACACGCACGCGAACGTTTCGCGCTCCGGGTTGAACACCGTGAAGGCGGGATGGACGACGGGCCAGACGGCCGGTTCGCCCGTCGGGGTGAGGCACATCCTGAACTCGTCATGCCGGTTGACGACCGTGGCGAGTGCCCAGACCTGCGCGAGGTAGGACTTGCGCCGCGACCGGCGCAGCGCCGCGGCGAGTGCGGTGACGTCCACCTCCACCGTTATCGAGTACGTGCAGGGAACGCGCCGGCGGTAGTGCTCGAAGTGCTGTCGGCGCGGCCAGGTGTCGAGGTCGATCGGGGTGGGGGCGGTCATCCGGTCATCATGCCGGGTGGTGGGGGTTGGGTGGGAACTGTTTTTGCCGGGGGTGGTGGGTCGGCCGACTGGCTCCGTGCCGGGGGACCTGCTCCGTACCCACCCAACGGGCCGGGCCAGGTCACCCGTCCCACCAGGCACGCCGGCCTCGCACCAAGCCACCGGCCTCGTGCCAAGTCATTCGCTCCCCACCAGGTCACTGGCTCCGTACCAGGTCACC
>NZ_JBEHZD010000240.1:0-11172 GCF_040240285.1 Streptomyces sp. HSW2009
GCACCGCACCGGCCCGGGCACCGACGGCACGGCAGCCCCCGCGGGCGCGCCCGCCGGAGGCCTCGGCCGGAGCGAGCACGCCGGCCCCGCCACCCCGCCGCCGCACGGCGACCCCGAATACACCCCGACCGAGCGCGACCTGCCCGTCATCGCGCGCGGGGTCGGTCCTGGCAGCACCATCGCCGACCTCTCCACGGCAGGCTTCGCGGACGCCGGCGAGCCCGAGCCGGCCGCCGCGACGGCGCGTCCCGAGCGGGACGGTCCCGGCCCGCTCTTCGTCGTCGGCGACGTCCACGGCTACCTCGACGAGCTGCGCGCCGCGCTCGGTGAGCAGGGGCTGATCGACGCCGAGGGCAACTGGTCGGCCGGCAACACCCGGCTGTGGTTCCTCGGCGACTTCACCGACCGCGGCCCGGACGGCGTCGGCGTGATCGACCTCGTGATGCAGCTCTCCGCGCAGGCCGCCGCCGCCGGTGGCTACTGCAAGGCGCTGATGGGCAATCACGAGCTCCTGCTGATCGGGGCCAAGCGGTTCGGCGACACCCCCGTGCAGTCCGGCGCCGGCACCGCGTCCTTCCAGGCCGCCTGGCTGCTCAACGGCGGTCAGCGGACCGACATGGAGCGGCTCCAGGACCACCACGTGCAGTGGATGTCCCGGCTCGACGCCATGGTCGAGGAGGACGGCCACCTGCTCGTCCACTCGGACACCACCGCCTACCTGGAGTACGGCGACTCGATCGAGGCCGTCAACGACACCGTCACCGAGACGCTCCAGCGGGGCGACGCGGACGAGTGCTGGGACCTGTTCCGGAAGTTCACCAAGCGCTTCGCCTTCCGGGACGAGGCTGGTGCGCTCGCCGCGCGCGAACTCCTGGACGCGTACGGCGGCGAGCGCCTGGTGCACGGCCACAGCCCGATCCCGTACCTGCTGGGCGAGGTCGGGACCGAGGACGCCGACGGCGGCGAAGGGCCGCCGGTGGTCAGCGGGCCGCACGTCTACGCCGATGACCTGGCCATTGCCATGGACGGTGGGGTCACCATGGCCGGGAAGCTGTTGGTCGTCGAGTTCCCCCTCCACGATTGAGGATTCAACCTACGGGTACGCGGGCACATAGGAGTTCCACTCGCGCGGGGCGAAATCTCCGGTAGCACCCTGTCACCCCGCGGCAAGTCGGCCCTACCATCGGCTCATCCGTAGCAGGCTCTCCTCCCTTTCCGCCCGTGACCGGTGGAGCCGGTTTCAGGGGCACGGAGCATCGGGGGATGCACATGAACAGCGCTCCACACCTGCTCACCGAGGACCGCCCGGACTTCGAGCGCATTCTCGACGCGGCGCTGCACACGGCAGGACACCGGCCGGACGAGCCGACCGGCGCGCCCCAGCGGCTGAGCAGTCACCAACTGCGCACGATGGCCCTGGGCGCCGCGGCCTCGATCACAGCCTGCGCGGCGGTGGAATATGACCGTTACGTCCAGGTACGCGCCGATGCGCGCCCGTCCGGTGGCCCCGCGGGGAAGCAGGGCGCCCAGGGCCGGGCCGCGGCCTCGCTCGGCGCGGCGATGGGGGACGTCACCGGCCGCTCGGGAGCCGGCGTCGTCGCCGTGCTGACGGTCCTGGCACCGGCGCTGGCCGGCTCAGCCGCCGTGATCTTCCTCGTGGTCGGGGCCCTGCTCCGGGTGTTCGCACCGGACGCGGCCCGCGGTGCGCCGCTGGTCACCGCGGGCTGGGTGTTCGCGGTCTGCGCGGCCGTCGGCATCCTCATCGCCGCGACCGCCCTGCTGGTCACCGCCGTACGCAACGGCGGCACCGGGCGCGGCCGACGCTCCCGGGCTTCGGCCGATGAGGTGGCCAGGGCCCGCGAGGCGTGGCACCTGGCCCTGCTGGAACGGGGCGTACTGCCCTTCGTCCAGCAGGCGTTGGCCAACGCCGACCGCGACACCGCCGCGGACCCCGCGCCCGCCCCGCCGCCGCGCGCCGCCCGGCCGGGCCCCGCCGGCCGCACCCCGCACCTCGGCTACAGCCGCCCCGGCTTCCCCAGCCCCGGGGACGGCAGGCCCGATGTCAGGCCCGGGCCGCGGTACAGCAGCCCCGACTTCACCAGTCCGGAATTCGGCGGGCAGGACCACAGGGCCGGATAGCGGAGGGAATGGCGAAGCCGTACAGAGCGAAATGCGCAGGGCAACGGGAAGGGCGAGGCATCGGGGTCAGAGAATGCCCGCCTGGCCCGCGGCCCTGACCCAGGAGGGGAATTCGGAGAGAAGGCGGTCGTAGAGTTCCTGATCAGGGACGGTGCCGATGTCGTCGACGGCAAAGAAACCAACGTTGTCGACGCGACGGCCGGGCAACGTGTCGAAGCGCTCCAACACCCCGTACCGCGACCGGCCCAATCCCACGAACTGCCAGAAGATCGGCTCGGGCACGGCAGCCCGCAATTCCCGTTCGATCTCAGCATTGCGGTAGACACCACCGTCGGAGAAGAACAACACCAGCGTCGGCGCCTCGCTGGGATTCTCCCGTACGTAGGTCCTGACCTGCGCGATCGCCTTCTGTTCCTCGTTTTGGATGCCGATATCCCGCATATCGAGCTGGCCGTCCTTGAGGCCCTTGCGCGGCTTCTTGCGGCGGAAGAGGCTCGCCTCTCCGACGCGTACGTGCAGGGAGAGCCAGTGCGGGAGTTCACCCACCGCGAGATCGGGGAGGCGGGCCGCGTTCGTGGCGAACGTCCATGCCTGCATCGTGCCGTCGTCGTCGAGTTGGGCGGCGACCGCGGCCATTCGCTCCACGACGTCGGAGACCACGCCCTTGGAATACAGGAAGGACATCGATCCCGAGGCGTCCAGTACGAGAATGACGCGCGCGGTGAGCCCGGCAGCGCCCTGCTTCTCCAAACTGATCCGCACCTGCTCCTTACGGAACGACAGCCGCTTCCGCAGGTCGACCGGGAGTGCCTCTTCGCCCGGGGCGGGGTACTCGGCCGGGGCGGGGGCCGGGGGCGCCTGCCCGGTGTGGGCCCTGCCGCCCTTGGGTGGGGCTGGTGGGAGGTGCGGAGACGGGGCTGGTGGGGCGTGCGGGGGCGGAGTTGACGGAGCGTACGGGGCTGGCGGCACGGGCTGGGCTACAGGTGCTGGTGCTGGTGCTGGTGCCGATGTTGCTGCTGGTACCGGCTCCTGCGGGGCGTCGTCGACCGTGATGCCGAAGTCAGTGGCGAGCCCGGCGAGCCCGGCGGCGTACCCCTGGCCGACGGCGCGGAACTTCCACCGGTCAGCGCGCCGGTAGAGCTCGCCGCCGATCAGCGCCGTCTCCGTCGTCGCCTCGATGACGAAGCGCGCCAGTTCGCCGCCGCCGGCGCCGTCCAGCAGGCGCAGCGTGAGGCCGGGCGCCTGGCCGAAGGTGCCGCCGTCGGCCGATGCGCACAGCAACACCCGGTCCACGGCCGCCTCAAGCCGGCCGAAGTCCACCTCGACGGTGTCCGTCAGCACCCCGGCGGCGCGCTGCTTCCCACGGTGCACGACGGCGTCGGACGCGTGCCGCGGCTGGTTGTAGAAGACGAAGTCACCGTCGTCCCTGACCCGCCCGGCCGCGGTGAGCAGCAGTGCCGAGGCGTCGATGTCGGGCCCACCGGAGCCATCGGCCCAACTGAGCTCGACCCGCACGGCCGAGGCGTCAACGGGCAGGTTCGCACCCTTGCGCAGGGAACTCGCTGTCATGACTCCAGTGTGCCGAGCGGCTGCCACGGCTACGCGCGGGGGTGTGCGGTGGGGGTGGCGCGGGGGCGCCGGGCCGGGGGGCGCGGGTGGCGCCCCGCGCATCCGTCGACGCGACTACTCCGCCAACGACAGCTACACCCGGTTCGCCGCCACAGCGAACTCCCCAAATACCCTTTATAGCCGCCTCTGATGAATACGCTCGTCCCCACCATCCGCTTCAGGCACAACTGGCAGTTGGGCGTCGCACATGATGGGCGCGGCAGGTGTTCGTCGACGCCTAACAGCAGGAAGGCATTGCGAAACGCGCACCAGAGAAGCAGAGGTGGGATGCCGTGGTCTTCTCAGGTCGCCCGCATGGGGCCAAGGCGTGAAACAAATACCCTGGATCGGGTCCCGGTGCGGCAGTGGCAAACGTCTTGGCACAGCCTCAGCCCCGAAGAGTAGGCGGCTCGCCGAGAAGATTTCCACCAATCGGCGCAGGATAGAAGCGGCAGGGAGGAGTCAGCCATGAACAACCGCCGCCACAGACTCTCCTCGGTCCTCGCCGTGACAACTGTGACAGCAGTCGTCGCCCTGGGTACCGCGTGTAATGACGACGACGACAGCACTACGCCGGCGCCGAAAAGCGAAACCAAAGAAGATGCGACCCCATCGCACAAGGCGAAAGAGCCAAAGGGCAAGGCAGAGCGCGCAGATCTCGTTCGATTCGAGCTCGACGACCGCTCCCAGGCAGGTATCACCAATATCTGGGTGGTGTGGACAGTCAAGAACAGTAGTGGCGAGAAGTCTGACTACACATGGGACTGGGAGGCAGTAGACGCTACCGGAACCCGCGTGGAGAACAGCTCCGAGTTCGTTAGCAACGTACAACCGGATCAGACCGCGACAGGCGAAATGCCCACCACGCTGAAGAGCACAGAGGGCATCAAGCTCAACATCACCAGCTTCAACCGCACAGCCTCGTTCTAACCCGAGAAGAAGTAGCCGACTCGCGCAGGGGTTGGGCGGCTGGCCACGGGCACGGCGCACCATTTGCGCCGCCGTCCCGTGGCCGAGCAGCTGACCGCTAGGTCATTCCGCCAACGGCAAGTACACCCGGTTCCCCGCCGCCGCGAACTCCTTCGACTTCTCCAGCATGCCCGCCTCGATCTGTTCGGGGCTGGCGCCTTCCTCGCCGCCGAACTGTTCCGTGATGCTCCTGCTGATCTTCATGGAGCAGAACTTGGGGCCGCACATCGAGCAGAAGTGTGCGGTCTTGGCGGGCTCGGCCGGGAGCGTTGCGTCGTGGTAGGCGCGGGCCGTGTCGGGGTCGAGGGCCAGGTTGAACTGGTCCTCCCAGCGGAACTCGAAGCGCGCGTCCGACAGCGCGTCGTCCCAATCCTGCGCCCCGGGGTGGCCCTTGGCCAGGTCAGCGGCGTGCGCGGCGATCTTGTACGTGATGACGCCGGTCTTCACGTCGTCGCGGTCCGGCAGCCCGAGGTGCTCCTTGGGCGTGACGTAGCAGAGCATCGCCGTGCCCCACCAGGCGATCATCGCGGCGCCGATGCCCGAGGTGATGTGGTCGTACGCGGGCGCGACGTCGGTGGTGAGCGGGCCGAGCGTGTAGAACGGCGCCTCCTCGCAGATCTCCTGCTGGAGGTCGATGTTCTCCTTGATCTTGTGCATCGGGACGTGGCCCGGGCCCTCGATCATGGTCTGCACGTGGTGCCGCTTGGCGATCGTGTTGAGCTCGCCCAGCGTCTTGAGCTCGGCGAACTGCGCCTCGTCGTTGGCGTCCGCGATCGATCCCGGGCGCAGCCCGTCGCCGAGCGAGTACGTCACGTCGTACGCGGCCAGGATGTCGCACAGCTCCTCGAAGTTCTCGTAGAGGAAGCTCTCCTTGTGGTGCGCCAGGCACCACGCGGCCATGATCGAGCCGCCGCGCGAGACGATGCCGGTCTTGCGGCGGGCGGTGAGCGGCACGTACCGCAGCAGCACGCCGGCGTGCACCGTCATGTAGTCGACGCCCTGTTCGGCCTGCTCGATGACGGTGTCCTTGTAGATCTCCCAGCTCAGCTCCTCGGCCCGGCCGTCGACCTTCTCCAGCGCCTGGTAGAGCGGCACGGTGCCGATCGGCACCGGGGAGTTGCGCAGCACCCACTCGCGGGTGGTGTGGATGTTGCGGCCGGTGGACAGGTCCATGACCGTGTCGGCGCCCCAGCGGGTGGCCCAGGTCATCTTCTCCACCTCCTCCTCGATGGAGGAGGTGACCGCGGAGTTGCCGATGTTGGCGTTGACCTTCACCAGGAACCGCTTGCCGATGATCATCGGCTCGATCTCGGGGTGGTTGACGTTGGCCGGTAGCACGGCGCGACCTGCGGCGATCTCCTCGCGGACCACCTCGGGCGCCACGTTCTCGCGCAGCGCGACGTACTCCATCTCCGGTGTGATCTCACCGCGGCGGGCGTACGCGAGTTGCGTGACGGGCTGCCCCTCGCGGCCCCGGCGCGGCTGGCGGGGGCGGCCGGGGAAGACCGCGTCGAGGTTCTTGAGGCCACCGCGCGGCGAGGTGTGCTTGACGCCGTCGTCCTCCGGTCGCAGCGGACGGCCCGCGTACTCCTCGGTGTCACCGCGGCCGATGATCCAGTTCTCGCGCAGCGGCGGCAGCCCGCGCCGCACGTCGGTGTCGATCTGCGGATCGGTGTACGGGCCCGAGGTGTCGTACAACGTGACGTCCCGCCCGTTGGTGAGGTGTACCCGCCGCACGGGCACCTGGAGGTCGGGCCGCGAGCCCTGGAGATAGCCCTTGTGCCATCCGATGCTGCGCGGCTGCTCGCCGTCGGTGTCCGTCGCCGCCACGGAGGCAGGCGTGCGTGCGTCCTGAAAGGTCATGAGACCTACTCCCTACGCCGGCATTACCCGGTAACAGGTTCGGCGGTCGACGCAGCCGTTTCCTTCGGTGTCCCACCGGCGTCGGCCGGTCGTCCCGTATGGAGGTCAGCGCCCTCTCAGCCCGGTGCTCCGAGCTCCCGCGTGTGCAAAGGTGCCACCACGCTAACGGTTCCCCGGCGGATTGGGCCAGAGGGCCTTGCGATGATCGGTGCATGACTCCGACCGAGCCGGGCCCCCAGCGGCGGCCGGGCCCCCCCGCCGGGCCGCAGCCCCACGTCCCGCCACCCGCCGCTGGCCCTCCACCACGTGGCCCCGGCCTCCCCGCGACGCCACCGACCCGGCCTGCGCCTCCGGCACCGCCGATGCCCGCGGGTTCCCCCGCGGGGCCGCCCGCCGGCGACGGTGGCGGCGTTGGCGGCAGCGTTGGCAGTGGTACCGGCAGCGGCGGCGGAGCTGACAGCAGTGTTGGCGATAGCAACGGTGCGTGGGGCGAACCCGGCGGGGGCGCGGGTGGGTTCGGCGGAGGTGCGGTCGGCGCCGGACCCGGGCCGGGGGCGACCCCGGCGGCCGGCCACGCCCAGGGGCCCGGGGGCCACGAAGGCCCCGCACCACCGGCCGAAACCGGCCAAGGCGCGGGCCACGGCCAGGGCTCAGGCCCCAGCCCGGGCCCGGGCCAGGGCCACGGCGACGCCCATGGGCATGGGCATGCACACGGTCATGGGCACGCTCCGGGGCCCGGCCACGACCGCGGGCACGGCAACAGCCACAACCACAACCACAGCCCCAGCCCCAGCCACGGGCACAGTCACAACCACGGCCCCGCCACCCCCGTCTCGCGGCGGCTGCGCAAGGTGATCGCGGCGGTGCTGATCCCGTTCAGCGTCGCGGTCGTGGTCGGGCTGATCGTGCTGTGGCCGGGTGGCGCCCCGGACCACGCCAACAGTGCGGGGCTCGGGTTCGACCGGCAGACCGAGTCCGGGCGCGTGGTGCAGATCGACAAGGTGCCGTGCGCGGAGGTGGGCGCCCAGCCGTCGGCGCAGCAGCCCCCGGCGGGCGGGGAGTCGGGCGAGGGGCCGGGCGAGTCGGGCGGTCCGCCCGGTGGGGCCACGGCCGGCGACGACACCTGCGAGAAGACGACGATCGAGGTCACCTCGGGCAAGGACAAGGGCCGGAAGTTCACCGAGATCGTCCAACCCAGCGCGTCCCGACGGTACGAGGAAGGCCAGAAACTGCTCCTCGCGTACGCGCCCAAGGCGCCGGAGAACCTCCAGTACTCGGTCTCCGACGTCGATCGCAAGCTTCCCATGACGCTGCTGGCCGGGCTCTTCGCACTGGTGGTGGTCGCGGTCGGGCGGCTGCGCGGGATCTTTGCGCTCGTTGCGCTCGCGATCAGCTTCGGCGTGCTGACGCTGTTCATCCTGCCGGCCATCCTGCAAGGCTCGAACCCGCTGGTGGTGGCCGTGATCGGGGGCAGCGCCATCATGCTGATCGCGCTGTACACCTGTCACGGCCTCACCGCCAGAACCTCGGTCGCGGTGGTCGGCACGCTGATCTCGCTGCTGCTGATCGGCCTGCTCGGCTCGCTGTTCATCGACTGGGCCCATCTGACCGGCAACACCGATGACCAGACCGGCCTGGTGCACGCCCTCTACCCGAAGATCGAGATCCAGGGGCTGCTGCTGGCCGGCATCATCATCGGCTCGCTCGGGGTGCTCGACGACGTGACGGTCACCCAGACCTCGGCGGTGTGGGAGCTCAAGGAGGCCGACCCGACGGCGTCTTGGCGCACGTTGTACGCGTCGGCGATGCGGATCGGGCGCGACCACATCGCCTCAGTGGTCAACACCCTCGTCCTCGCCTACGCGGGCGCCGCGCTGCCGCTGCTGTTGCTCTTCTCGATCGCCGACAGCGGCATCAGCACCGTGGCGACCAGCGAACTCGTCGCCGAGGAGATCGTACGGACGCTGGTCGGCAGCATCGGCCTGGTGGTGTCCGTACCGGTCACCACGGCGCTCGCCGCGCTGGTCGTCTCGGCGGACCGCACGCCGGCGAGCATCCCCGCGGCCGGCGGCGCAGGACCCGCCACGACGCTGCCGGGGCGGGGCAGGGGCCGGCGGCGCAGGGCCAAGTAGCCGATCGGGGCGGCAGCCGGAGGCAAGTTGGGGCGGCAGCCGGAGACAGGTTGGGGCGGTCGGCGGCTGTTCGCGCTTCGGGCCGCGGGGCGGTAGTAGCCGGCCACCGCACGGGCCTCGGGGCGGTGCGGGCCGGCCGCCGTACGGAAGTGACCGCTGCGGCAGCGGCGGCTCGTGAACGGTGCGGCAGCCGTCGCGAAGTGGCTGGAGGGTGGCGGCGCCCGCGGGTAGCCCGCGCGCGGGTACCCCCAGCCAATGCGCCTGTGCACAACCGGTGTCGGCGCACCCGGACGAGCCCGCACGGGCGGATGTCGTACGCGCGGACTGCCATCCGCCACGCCCGCGCGAGCGCGCGTCAGCGACCACCGCGCCGGCAAACCCCCGGGGCCGTGCGGGATTTTCCAGCCGCCTGCGTCCGCCCTCTCACGGCAGCAACACGACTCGTACGAGAGGTCGTTGATCGCCGATGCGCCCGCGAACCCCGGCGGTCAGGCGGAAGCCGGCGGTCTTACGGGGCTGGCGGAACGCCGGAGCCAGCGGTCGTCGCGCCGCCTGTCGCAGCACCCGGCCCGCCGTCAGGACCGGCCCACGTAGCCCCGCGCGAACCAGCCCATGCCGCACCCGTACGAACCGGCGTCCCTTCCCCGGCCCCACGCACCCGCGTCCGCACCCGCGTCCGCACGCGCGTAGACGTTGCTCGGAAGGGGCCGCTGCACCAAGGGAGTTGGCAAGCGCAAGCGAAATCACCGTACGGGCCGTACATGCTTGGGCAGCGCTTTCGGCGCCGAGGGGGCGCATTCACGGAGCACTGTGCAAAAACGTCCAGGCAACGCGCCGTGAGCGCCCCTTGGGCTCACCCTGCGTAGCGGTCCTCGGCCAGGATGCGGTCAAGGACCGCGTCCAGGCTGCACGCCGGATCGCTCGCCTCCTCCTCGCAGCCGAACGGAACCAACCGGTCCGTACGGTCGAGGAAGGCCACGAGCGGCGCCGCGCCGACCCGGAACAGGGCTCCCTCCACGCCCACTTGGAGTCGGATCAGTACGTCCGACAGTTCGTCAGGCCCCGTCGGGCAGATGTGCACATCGCCTTCGCCGGTCGGCCCGCAGAGCCCGTCGAGCAGCAACTCCCGGGCAAAAGCCCAGCTCACAGGCGCGTCGCCGGGAAGGTGGAAGGTGAACTGCACCGCATAGGGATCGGCCTTGTCGTACCCGAGATCGACCGGGATACGGAAGGAGAGCTCCTCCGAGACGAGGAAGGTCATCGTTACCTCTGCCTGGACTGTGTCACGCATCGTTCGCCGCCCCGAGTCGGTGGGAATGGCCAGGTTTCAGCCAGCCTGGCCCTCTTGACGCCATCGTCCGCCAACACTCAGCGGATCACAAGGAGTGAGATTTCAGATACTGATAGAGAACGACAGGGAGCTGATGAGCGCTCCGACTCTGGAGCGTAGCGAATCAACAGCGGGCCGGAGCCGTTCCACTTCATGCAGGGGGGTGGAAACCGCCAAGGTCGCCGCCGTTGCACCAGCGATGATCGGAAAGGCGGCGCAGACTGTGCCCAGCGCATATTCCTCCTGCTCACACACCGGCTGAAATCGCCGCCTCATGGCGATCCGCTGCCGGAACTGCACCTCGTCCCGTACCGAATACGGCGTGATGGCCTGCACCGGATGGCGCGCAAAGTGATCGGCGCGTTCCTCCGCGTCGAGCTGGGAGAGCAGGCACTGCCCGATCGCGTGGGCGTGGGCCGTCTGCCGGAAGTCGGCCCATTCCTCGACGACCGGCGCCCCGGGCGCGTCGGCGGTGGCCACCACGTCGACCTCGCCTTCGCGGTAGACGGCGAAGTAGACGGCCACGTCGAGGTCGCGGGCGAGCGCCGCGACCGTGCAGGCCACTTGGCCGCGCGGGCCAGGCACCGAGGTCGAGAGCTGCGGGGGCGGCGTCGGCGCCGCCGTCGATACGCCACCGCTCAGCTTGCGGACCGCCTCGCCGTAGCGGAACAGGCCGTCGTCGCGCCGTAAATATCCCTCGTGGGTGAGGGTGCGCAGCAGGTGGTAGGCGGTCGGCAGGGGTAACCCCGCCTCCCTGGCGAGTTGTTTGGCGGGCGCGCCGTCGGGATGGGAGCCGACCGCTTCGAGGAGGCGCAGGGCGCGCTGGACCGAGCTGATGAGGGTCGGCTCTGATCGGGCATCAGCCCTGGTCACCGGGTGGCGGACCGATTCAGCAGCCGGCTGCTGCGGCGGCGGTGCCTTGGCCCCGTGGTCGTGTGCTGGCCGGCGCGCCGGTCCCGTACCTGTTGACGCCACAGTCACCCCCAGGGCTGCGGACGGGTGGGACACCCGTCGGCGGGGGCCGCCCCCCCCCACCCGGCGGCCGCCGCACCCCGCCCCCCCCCCGGCCCCCCCCCCGCCCCCCCCAAAACCCCCACCCACCCGAAGAAAGACAGCACGGGGGGGTGGTGG
>NZ_JBEHZD010000241.1:0-11165 GCF_040240285.1 Streptomyces sp. HSW2009
CTCCAGACCAGGCCCGGCATCGAGGTCGTCGGCGAGGCCGCGGACGGCGCCGAGTGCGTGGCGCTCGCCCGCCGACTGCGGCCCGACGTGTGCCTGGTGGACGTCCGGATGCCGAAGCTGGACGGCCTTGAGGTGACCCGGCTGCTGGCCGGCCCGGGCGCCGTCGACCCGCTGCGGGTGGTCGTCGTGACCACCTTCGACCAGGACGACTACCTGTACGGTGCGCTGCGCGGCGGCGCCTGCGGCTTCCTGCTGAAGGACGCGGGCCCGGAGCTGCTGGTGGAGGCGGTACGGGCGGCGGCGCGCGGCGACGCACTGGTCTCGCCCGCGGTGACGGTACGGCTGCTGGAGCGGCTCGGCGACCTGCGGGAGCGGCCCGTGGCCGATCGGCGGGGCCCACTGACGGAGCGCGAGTTGGAGGTGGCCAGGCTGGTGGCGCGCGGCCGGACCAACCAGGAGATCCGGGCCGCCCTCGTCCTGTCGCTGTCCACCGTCAAGACGCACCTGGCCAGCATCCAGACGAAGCTGGGGCTGCGGAACCGGGTGGAGATCGCCGCCTGGACCTGGGAGACGGGAGCGATCACCCCCACCGACCCGCCACCACCCCCGACACCGACCCACCCTGCGGCCCCCTGATCCCCCCGGCCCCCGGCCCCATAATCCGCGCCCCCCTGCGCACCCGAGCCCGGCCCCGCCGCCGAGCCCGACCCCGTACCCAGGAGGGTCCCCCGAAGGCCGTACGCAGACCCAAGCCAGCACCGTACGAACCCGACGCCGTACGAACCCGAAGCCGCCAGCCGCAGAACGCACGGCGAGGGACGTTACGGGACCGTGTGTGACGTATGGACGCACCATGACCGCGGTGGAAAGCTCGAAGGACGCGGGTGTCTACCGAAAGGTCCAGACGCATGGGCGAGAAGACGGGTCCCCCGGCAGGAGCCGCCGGCAGGGCAGCGACGGCCGACCGCCCCGGTTCGATCCGGAACGTGGTGCTGGTCGGCCACAGCGGAGCCGGCAAGACGACGCTGGTGGAGGCGCTGGCGCTGGCCACCGGGGCGGTGGGCCGGGCCGGCCGGGTCGAGGACGGCGGAACGCTCTCCGACTACGACGAGATCGAGCACCGCCAGCACCGCTCCATCCAACTGTCGCTGGTCCCCGTCGAATGGGGCGGCTGCAAGATCAACCTCTTGGACACCCCCGGCTATGCCGACTTCGTCGGGGAGTTGCGGGCCGGTCTGCGCGCCGCGGACGCCGCCCTGTTCGTGGTGTCGGCGGCGGACGGCGTGGCCGCCGCGACCCGCCTGGTGTGGGAGGAGTGCGCCGCCGTCGGCATGCCACGGGCCATCGTCATCACCCATTTGGAGGCAGCGCGCGCCGACTTCGAGGAGATGACGGAGATCTGCCGCGCGGCCTTCGGCGGCGACGACCCGGACGCCGTACTGCCGCTGTACCTCCCGCTGCACGGCCCGGCGGGCGCCGACGGCCACCGCCCCGTCACCGGCCTGATCGGGCTGCTGTCCGAGCAGGTCTACGACTACGCGTCGGGCCGGCGCACCCCCCGCCCGCCGGACGGGGCCGAGCTGCCGCTGGTCGCCGCGGCCCGCAACCGGCTCATCGAGGGCATCATCGCCGAGAGCGAGGACGAGACCCTGATGGACCGCTACCTCGGCGGCGAGCAGATCGACGTCAAGACCCTCGTGGCCGACCTGGAGAAGGCCGTGGCGCGCGGCACCTTCCACCCGGTGCTCGCCGCCGCCCCGGCGGCCAACGGCTCCCGGCAGGGCCTGGGCACCGGCGAACTCCTCGAACTCGTCACCGGCGGCTTCCCCACCCCGCTGGAGCGCGCCGCCCCGGCCGTCACCCCCCCCGGCGGCGCCCCCCCCCCCCCCCGGGCCGGCGCCCCCGCCCGCCCCCCGGCCGCCCCGGGGGGGGGGCCCCCCCCCCCCCTCGACCCCGTTGCGACGTCGCGAGACCAGAGTTGCCCACCCGTCTGGCGGTGAACTCGACACCGCACCCGATTCCCCCGCAAGCATGAGGGCCGGCCGCTAAACCCCGTCACACCCATCGCCCCCACCCGCCCCGCGCCCCCACCGCACGAACCCACCACGCCCCCCGCGTACGCCCCCAACTCCCCTGCACCTAACCGTTCCTGCTCCCCCGCCCCGCCACACCCACGCCCCCGGCGCACGCCGGGCACACTCCCCCCACTCCGGACCCACCCACCACCCCTCGCCCCGCGAACCGAACGCCGCACCGCTCCCCTCACTCGTACGGGTAACGCCCCTCCCACCCGTGTCGCACCCCCGCGCCCGCCCACCACGATGGTCCGCGGCCCCGACCGCGCACCAGGAGATCCACGTGAGCACCGTGCAACCCCCACCCCACTGCCCCGGCTGCGGCACCCGCCCCCTGTGGAAGGACACCAGCACCATCCGCATCGGCAAGGAGGACCGCTGGCTCTGGTACTGCACCACCTGCCTCCGCAAATACCGCCCCCCCACCGACCACAAGCGCCGCTACGCCTGCCCCCCCCCCCTTCTCCGTACGCCGGCGCCGCCGCGACCTGCTGGCGAGGCGCGCAGCCGCCCCAACCGGGCTGCCGGGCACGGGACCCCTCCCGTGCCCCCACGGCTAGAACGGCCCCATGACCCCATCAGACGCACCGGCCCACCGCCGTAGGACCGGCCTCGCTACGGCGCAGGGCGCGGCGGGGGCCGCCTGCGTGCTGGCCATCGCCGCCGCACTGACCGGCTGCGGCTCCGACTCGAAAGACGACGCAGGGGCACCCGGCTCAGCCACCCCCTCCCACTCGACCAAGCCGTCCCCCGCATCACCCACACCCACCAGCCCCTCCTCCTCACCGTCCCCGACCGCGGCGAAGCCGGTGAAGCCCATGAAGCCGTCAACACCGGCCGAGTTACAGGCGTGCACGGACGGAAGCTGCACGATCGTCGTGACGCAGGGCACCGAAATCCCCCGCGCCGACGCCCTCCGAGCGGGCCCGTTCACGGTGGACTCCGTCAGTGCCGAAGGCGTGGACCTGTACTCGGTCGCCCCGGACGGATTCGTCGCCTCGTTCCGCAACCAGCTCCCCGGCCCGGGCGCCTCCACCATCAACGACCAGTCGCTCTCCGTCCTCACGATCACGGGCAACACCGCGAAGCTACGCCTCTTCCCAGCGAAGTAGCCGCGAGCCGTAGTAGGACGTGCGGCTTCGCCACTGCCACCGCTTCCGCCTCCGGGGGGCCTCCAGTCGGACCTACAGCGCGAGTTGCCCATCGCTCGGGGCCTCGGGCAGGGCCTCAGGCAACGTCGCAGACAGGTCCTCGGGCGGGCCTCAGGCGGGACCCCGGACAGAGTCGCGGACACGCCCTCAGGCGGGCCCCGGGCAGGACCTCGGAGCAAGCCAAGCCGTCCCACCCTGGCCCGCACCCGGCCCGTACGCCCTGCTCGACGCGGGGAGAGACGCAGTACGGGGCGAAACACCCCCAACGCAACCAGGGGCGCCCCAATACTCGGGGCGCCCCTGTTGACCAGCCAAAACGCTGACCTGCTGCGGAGGCTGAGGGATTTGAACCCTCGGTGACATCGCTGCCACGACGGTTTTCAAGACCGTTCCCTTAGGCCGCTCGGGCAAGCCTCCCCGCCCCGCCCACCTGCTGCGGAGCGGCTACAGCCTAGCGGCTTTCGGGGCCTTGGCGCCGCCCCGGTCCAGGGGGTGGGCGGGGGCGCGGGGTGGGTGTGGGGTGGGTAGGGGGAGCGGGGTGTGGGTTAGCTGTCGCCTTCGCGTTGGCCGAGGGTGACCTGGGCCTTCATCTCCTTGCCGCCACGGGTGAAGGTGATCATGACCTTGTCGCCGGGCTGGTGCGTCCAGATTTCGCTGATCAGGGTGGGGCCGCTGTCGATCGCCGTGTCACCCAGCTTGGTGATCACGTCGCCGGGGCGCAGGCCGGCCTTGTCGGCCGGGCCGCCCGGGGTGATGGGCTCGGCGGTGCCCTGGTCCTCGCGGGAGATGGGGGCGCCGGCGCCGCTGTCCTTCATGTTCACCGTGGCCTCGATCACCGGGTACACCGGCCGGCCGGGCTTGATCAACTGGTCGGCCACCTGCTTGGCCTGGTTGATCGGGATGGCGAAGCCGAGGCCGATGCTGCCGGACTGCGCGCCCTGGCCGCCGGGGCCGCCACCGCCGCGGGCCGGTTGGATCGCCGAGTTGACGCCGATGACCGCGCCCCGGTTGTCGAGCAGCGGGCCGCCGGAGTTGCCCGGGTTGATGGAGGCGTCGGTCTGGAGTGCGCTCATGTACGACGCCTTGCTGCCGCCGCCGTCGCTGGAGGCGACCGGCCGCTTCTTGGCGCTGATGATGCCCGTCGTGACGGTGCCGGAGAGGCCGAAGGGCGCACCGATCGCCACCGTGGCGTCGCCGACCTCGACCTTGTCCGAGTCGGCGAGCGGCAGCGGGGCCAGCCGGCCGGGCGCGTCCTTCAGCTTCAGTACGGCGATGTCGTACCCCTCGGCCCGGCCGACGACCTCGGCCCGGTACTTCTTGCCGTTGGAGAACGTGACGCGCAGTTCACCGCTGTCCGCCGCGGACGCCACCACGTGGTTGTTGGTGAGGATGTGGCCCTGCTGGTCGTAGACGAAGCCGGTGCCGGTGCCGCCCTCGCCCGAGGTGCTCTGCGCTTCTATGGTGACCACGCTGGGCAGCGTCCGGTCCGCGATGCCCGCCACGGAACCGGGCGCCCGGTCGTTGGTCTTGGACCCCTCCGACGAGGCCGCGACGGTGGTGGAGTCCCCGTCGTCGTTGCGGTCCGCGGCCCAGAACCCGATGCCGCCGCCGATCCCACCGGCCACCAGGACCGCCGCGAGCACCGCGGCCACCAGCCCACCGCGCTTGCGCAGCGGCGGTCGCGACGCCACCCCGACCGCGCCCCACGCGCCGGGCGCACCAGGCACCCCGGGTGCACCGGGTACCCCGGGCCCACCCGCCGCGCCGCCGGCGCCGTACGGCTGACCGCCACCGGCCCACCAGCCGCCACCCGCGCCACCCGCACCACCCGGTCCCGCCGCGCCACCTGCGCCGCCACCCGCCGGTGCCGCCGGGTGGGGCTGCTGCGGATACGCGTCGGCCGGGTGCGCCGCGCTCGGCGCACCCTGCGGCTGCGGCTGCGCGTCGGCCGGTGCCGGGGCGGGCACGGGTGGTGCCACCGGTGCCACCGGCGGGGGCCCCGCAGGCGCGCCGGCCTGCGGCTGAAGACCAGCCGCACCACCTGCATCACCCGCGCCGCCCGCATTGCCCGTACCGCCCGCGCCAACCGCATCGGCCGGGGTGTCCGCTCCCGCGGCGGGCCCCGCGCCCGGCCCGCCCGTGGCCGCGTCGGGCGCACCGGCAACACCAGCCGCGTCGGCAACCACATCGGCCACATCGGCCGTACGCGCCCCATCGGCCGTACGCCCCCCATACGCCGCCCGCGTCCCGGCCGGGGGCGCGAGGCCGTAGTCAGGTGCGGAAGGTGCAGCGGGTGGGGCGCCGGGGGTGACGGGCGGCGCTGGAGGCGCCGTGCGCGGCTCGGTCTCGGGCGGAACGGCAGCGCCTTCGTTCTCCGTGCTCACAGCTCACTCCTCAAATGCACGACGGTCTGATGCACGACATTGCGGCCCGGTGGCGGGTGGCCAGCGCCGACGAAGGTCTGCCAACACCCTTTCCCACGGCTTGTCAGGCCGTCGTAAGGAGCGACCGACCACCGTGCAGGACGGTGCTGCGCCGCGGCCCCGACCAGCGACCCATCACCCGTCCAGTCGGTTACGGACGAGGCAGACGGGCCCCTGAGGGCAACGGCCGCCGAGGCGACCCGCGCCAGGCGGTGGCACCATAACGCGGTGACCTATGCGCGCCAGGCCCGGGACGTCGGCCCCGGTCCGCACAGCCCGTCCGTCGTCGCCCACCGCGGCGCGTCGGACGCCGAACCCGAGCACACGCTGGCCGCGTACCGGCGGGCCATCGAGGACGGCGCCGACGCGCTGGAGTGCGACGTTCGGCTGACCGCGGACGGACATCTGGTCTGCGTGCACGACCGGCGGGTCAACCGCACCTCCAACGGCCGCGGCGCCGTCTCCAGCCTCGAACTCGCCGATCTGGCCGCCCTCGACTTCGGCTCCTGGAAGGGCCAGGCGGCCGATGCCGAACTGCCCGACCGGGACAGCACCTCGGTGCTCACCCTGGAGCGGCTGCTCGAACTCGTCGCCGACGCCGGCCGCCCGGTCGGGCTCGCGATCGAGACCAAGCACCCCACCCGGTGGGCGGGCCAGGTCGAGGAACGGCTGCTGACGCTGTTGCGCAGGTTCGGGCTCGACGGCGGGCCCACGGCAGCCGGCCACGCCCCGGTGCGGGTGATGAGCTTCTCGGCGCGCTCCCTGCACCGGATTCGGGCCGCCGCGCCGGAGCTGCCCACCGTCTACCTCATGCAGTTCGTCTCGCCCCGGCTGCGGGACGGCCGGCTGCCCGCGGGCGTCGGCATCGCCGGGCCGAGCGTGCGCATCCTGCGGAACCACCCCGGTTTCGTGGCCAGGCTGCACCGCGCGGGGCACCGAGTGCACGTATGGACAGTGAACGAACCCGCCGACGTCGAGCTGTGCGTACGGCTGGGGGTCGAAGCCATCATCACCAACCGTCCGCGGCAGGTACTGGCCCAGCTCGGCAGGGCGCCACGGCCCTGAGCTGAGGCACACCGGCGCATTCGGTACGTGGACGAACGTGACGAGTGCGTCGTCCGATCCCAGATGGCCGGTTTCCGATCCACTCGCTCCGGGCATCCATCCCCTGGCATGGGGCAAAGGAGGTCTCGGGGGTGGCGTTGGTGGTGGCACAGGAAGTGCCGACGTCGTCGATCATGTCCGTACCCCATGGCCCGGCGGGCGTGGGGGAAGCGCGGCACCGGATGCGCGGGGAGCTTCGCTCCAGCGGGGTGCCGGAGACGGTCGTAGACGACGCCGTATTGATCCTTTCCGAATTGCTCAGCAACTCCTGCCGGTACGGCAGACCGCTGGACGCAGACGATCCGACCGGTTCCGCGCACGGCACGGACGGCAGTGCCGGTGCGGGCGCGATGCGCGCGTCCTGGTGCGTGGACCCCTACGGCACGCTGACGGTGGAGGCCACCGACGGCGGCGGTCCGACAAGACCACTTCCGGCCACGCCGTCCGTCACCGCCCGGGGCGGCCGGGGCCTCAACATCATCGCCGCACTGGCTGACGCATGGGGCGTACGGGACGGGCACGGCGAAGTGACCGTCTGGGCCGTCCTCTCCTTCCCCGCCACCGCGACCGAGCAGCCGACCAGCGCCGCGTACGCCCCCGAGGTCCGCTGTCCCACCCAGCGGCGCAACACCTGGGAGGAGCTGGACGGGGGCCTGGACGGGCTTGAAGAGTTGAAGGGCTTCGGCAGCGACCTGGGGGAGCTGGACGGCACCGCCTGATCCACCGGCCCCACGGGCAGCGCCGCGGGGACCGGCCCTGCGCGGCCCGGCCTACTCCTCGTCGATGGCGCTGAGCTCGGCTATCAGCTCCGCGTCCCGCATGCCGGCGAGCGCATACCCCTCCGTCTCGTCCCACGGGACCGGCACGTCGTCCGTGGACACGCTCCACTGCGCGGTCGGCAGCGCCCGGCGCAGCTCCGTCACGGTGTCCAGCACGTGTGCGATCACCGGGAAGAGCCGGCCGGGGCGAAACGGCAGCTTCGTGGAGCCGTTCAGGACCGCGTCCGGGGCGCGGTCACCGGCGTCGTAGAAGAAGCAGCTCTCTTCGTCCGGGTACGGGAACGACGCCTCGCGGGCGTTGACGATCCGCTCGACCTCGGCCGCCTCGGCCGCGGTCAGTGGGGTCGCCCGGCGTGCCTCGTACATCAGGGAAACGCTCATGGTCGAAGCGTAGGCGGGGGGTATGACAACGCCGCCGGCGAGCGGGCGGCCGGCCGCGGTGCGCGGGCCTGCTGCGGGGCCGGGCCGCGGTCGTGCGCGGGCCCGTCGAGGGGCCGGGCCGCGGCGTCGCGGTGGCCACCGCCGTGTGCGCCGACCGGTTCGCGGGCGGGAAGAGCTAGGCTCGCGAGGCGTCCGAGCCGTACCGACCGGGAGACAGCCACACCATGGCCAAGAAGCGCCGCCCCCAGACGAAGACCAAGCCCCAGGGCGCGGCCTCCGATGCCGCATACCCCGTGGTCGGAGCCCGCGAGCCGTGCCCGTGCAACTCGGGCCGCCGGTACAAGGCGTGCCACGGCCGGGCCGCAGCGCAGGCGGTGACCGAGCTCGTGCGGCGCCCGTTCGACGGGCTGCCCGGCGAGGCGGACTGGGTCGCGCTGCGCGAACTGGTGCCCGCGGCCACCGTCGAACTGCACCTCAAGGACGGGCTGCCGGACGGCGTGCCCTCGGTCACGCTGGCGACGGTGCTGCCGATGGCCTGGCCCGCGCTGCGCCGCGACGACGGTTCCGTGCTGCTCGGCCTCCAGAACGACACTGCCTCCGGCGACCTCAGCCGCGACCTCGCGGGAACGTTGCAGCGGGCGCTCTCCGCCGAGCCCGGCACACCGGTTCCTGCGGGTGACGCGTCCGCCGACGGGCCGCGGCTCCAGGACCTGCTGGACCCGGCGGGCGCCTTCGCCCCCGTGGTGCACGACGGGTTCGAGTTCTGGATCGAGGACGCGCAGAACGCGACCGGTGAGGTGGCAGCCTCGCTGGAGCGGGCCAATGACGCCGCCATCCCGACGGCCCGGCTCTCCGGCGTCGAGTCGGCGTACTGGTGCGAGACCCCGGAGAAGAACCACCTGCGGTGGGTCATGACCCACCCGGAGGAGAAGCTGCTGGACGCGCTGGCCCGGCTGCACGCCGCCGGTGCCTCCTCGCTCGGCGAGGGGACGCGGCTGGTCGGCTCGTTCCGCGCGCACGGGCTGACCGTCCCAGTGTGGGACCTGCCGACTTCGGTCCGCGCGGACGACGTCGAGAAGCCGGCCGCCGCCTTCGCCGAGCGGCTCGCGGAGGCGCTCGCCAACGAGGCCCCGCTGACGGCCGACGAGCGCCGGGCCCGCAGCGGTCTCACCAACCGTCAGGTCACCTTGAGCTGACGCGAACACGAGCACGTCCACACGGCGACGAGCCGTCCTCCGGGGCGCCCCGCACTGGCCGGTCCCAGACCGGCGCGGGGCGCCCCGTTCGCGCTCCCACCCAGATGGAACGCGCCGTCTGCCGGCGCCAAGTCGCCCGTGGGCGCGGGCGCCATCGCCCGTGTTGCATGCGGCGCGCCGGGGGGGGGGGGGCCGCGGGGCAGGTACGCAACGGAGTCGGACGGTGGTGAGTGCGGGGTGGTGGGGAGAAGGTTCGGGGGTGGCTCCGGGTGGGAGAGAAAGGGCTTGCTGCGGTGGTGCGGGCCGGAGAACCGGAGTGCGGGAGTGTTCGCCCACCGGATCGGAATAATGCATTCCGGATGTTTCAACTTCCCCGCCGCGGTTTCACCAGCAATGGCACGGTCGTCCGACCGACCGTTTGCCCGATTGTTTGTGGGACGGGCGTCCGAGGGCGGTTCACGATGCGGCGAGTGATCGAATCCACCCGGGCGTCCCACCCGGCGAATGCAGTCCTCCACTCAACCGCAAGCCCGCACCACTTCCCCGGCTTAGCCGCCTTCCCACAGCGGTACTGACCGGCCGGAGATATCGCAGGCTCTTTGCAGAACGTGTTCGTTCGTACGGTACGGACAAATCTTTCGTACGGTCTGCACAATGCGCCGCCGCACCCGTCCGCGGTGCCGATGGTTCGGGCGGTACGCGGCGGCGTCCGCGGCCGTTGCGCCGTGGCACAAATGTCGAACCGACGGGGCGCCGGGGCCGGCCGACAGCGCACGGCGGGGCCCGGCCGGCCCGGCCCCTCGGCGCCGGTGGGCGGGGCTGCGGCGTCGGCACGGGGCGCGGGCGGGAGGGCGAGGGGGCCAGCCGCCAGGGCCGGCCGCACCGCTCGGGGCCGGGCTCACCAGCGCAGACGTGGCATCGCCGGGGGCCTGTGGGGCGGGGCACGGGGGTGCGGATGCGCCGCGGGTGCCACGGCGGGCGGTGAGCCGGGGGGCGGGGCGCGGGCCGTGCAGGTGCGTCGCCGTGCCGGGTGTTCGGATCGGGATCGGGCCGGGATCGGGCCGGCCGCTGACCGTTCCGGTGGTCAACAAACGTTCCGGTGGTCAACAAAGAAGTTCGGCGATGAATCTCAGATGATTCGGCCGTTTCAAAGGTTTGCCGCGGCTCAGGGCGTTTCCTTCCAGGTCATGGGGGCGGATGGGTGGGTGGGTTCGGATGGGGTTCCGATGCGGGCGCGGTGTGCTCGTCCTACGGTCATCGCACGGCCGGTGGTGGCCATGACAGCAGTGCCGTTGCACGGGATGCTCATGGATAGCCGCGTTTGCCGGCGATAGCGGAGATAGCCCGACCAGGACCGACGGCGAGAGGCGCAACGTGGTCACGCCCTGTCTCCATCGGACCCCGTACAGATGATCCTCAGACGATCCAGATACGTGACCCTGGTCACAACTCCCGGTATTAGCCAGGAAATACGCGTCTTGAAATCCGCGATCGAATTTGCGAACCGCGGATCTCTTGTTACCGTTCTAGGAGCCCGGTCGCTGGTGCATCCCCCGTCGCCAGCGACCGGGCGCTTCCATGTCCGGACCCGGCCACGTCGCCGCGGCGGACCGGCCGCGGCCCGCGCCGTCGATTCGGCGCCCCGGCCCGGGAGTTGCCACCGCGACTCCCCGCCCCGCCCCTCGCGTCACAGCCCCACCGCCGGGCACCCCACACCCCTCGCGCCCGCCCGCACTCTCCTCGCGCGACACCCCGAGCGTCTCCCACCTTGCTTGCGCACGCCAGGTTCTGGCCCTGCGTCAGCTCTGTGTCGTTGATCGCTCCCGCCGCGGGCCGGACTCTCCTCGCCCCTGCCGCCCCGCGCGGCGGTGGGCGCACCGCAGCTCCGCCCGAGCTCGCGCCCACGACCGCGCCCACGGCCCTGTCGCGGCCCTGCCCCCGGACCCACCTGCCGCCGCCGTGCGGCCCGTACGGCGCGGGGGGGGCTCTTATACACATCGGACGCTGCCGACGAACCGCCTTGGGTAGCTGTCGGGGGTCGCGGTATCATTGAAAA